>NZ_JADBUE010000087.1:0-70837 GCF_020245805.1 Microcystis sp. M179S2
AGTAAAAATATTTTGGCCGCAGGGCTTGCGGTGTCAGTCTGTAGAGCGACCATAAGACCAGAACAGAGTAAATCTGTTAAGGCAGGTGCGGAACCCCGCAAGGGAAAGAAGCAGAAACCCAAATCGTGAGGTTTGGGAATCGCCGTCCGTTTTACGGCGGCGAGGATGTCAATCCACAATACCCTCGATCGAGCTTAGGGTAACATCTCGGGCTTATTGAACTTAACTAGCGATAGATTCGAGAATTTATTAGCCCCATCAAAACAAAAAACCCTGATTTTACCTCGATTTTACCCGCTCTACCGCCCTAGCCCGACAAATAATTTCTCGCACAGATAAGAATTATTCTCAATAGCTGTACAATAGGAAAAGACAACTTTGCCAAGAATCGAGCAATGAACGATAAAATAACTCGGAGAGTCTTTCTAGGCGCGGGAACAGCCACCTTAGCGTTAGCAGTGGGTCAATTAGGGAAAATAAACGAAGTTTCCGCCCAAACTAAACAATTAAACCTCTATTCCTCCCGTCACTACAACACCGACCGACGATTGTATGACAACTTCACCCGACAAACGGGAATAAAAATTAACCTCGTGGAAGGGGAAGCGGATCCATTAATCGAACGGATTAAAAGCGAAGGCAGCAATAGTCCTGCCGATATACTCCTGACGGTAGATGCGGGGAGACTATGGCGCGCCGACCAACAGGGAATTTTTGCCCCCGTCAATTCCCGCATTCTTACCCAAAGAATTCCCGCTCATTTGCGTCACCCCAAAGGTCACTGGTTTGGGTTTAGTAAACGCTTGCGGGTAATTATGTACAACAAAGACAGAGTTAACCCCAGAGAAATCGATTCCTATGCAGATTTAACCAATCCCAAATGGAAAGGAAAAGTCGTCACCCGGTCATCCAGTAACATCTATAGTCAATCTTTTACCGCTTGGTTAATCGACATCCAAGGGGAAGCGGCCGCAGAAAAATGGTGTCGAGGATTAGTGGCTAATTTTGCCCGTCCACCCCAGGGTAATGATAAGGCACAAATCGAAGCTGTAGCCGCAGGAATTGCCGATTTAGCCCTAGCTAACACCTATTACTTAGCGGGGTATGCCGAAGAAAAAGACCCGGCTAAACGGGCAATTTATGACCAAGTAGGCGTAATTTTCCCCGACCAAGCAGGCCGCGGCACTCACGTTAATATTAGCGGTGGTGGTTTAATTAAAACTGCCCCCAATCGAGAATCGGCCATTAAATTTTTAGAATATCTTTCTAGCAATGAAGCACAGAACTTTTTTGCTAAGGGTAATCGAGAATATCCCGTCGTTCCAGGGGTTGCTTTAGACCCTTTCCTAGCAAAACTCGGACGCGGGAAAGAAGATACAGTTAGCGTGGCTAATTATGGTCCTAATTTAGCCAAAGCGGTACAGGTAATGAATCGCGCTGGTTGGAAATAAGTTATCAGTTATCAGTTATCAGTTATCAGTTAAGGCAATTGAAATAAAACCGAGAGATTATTAGCTGGCATAGGAATTACTTCTAACAATTGTAAACCTCGATCGCTCGCTGCTTGCACCACATCTTCTAAATTCCTAACTCCCCAAGTAGAGTTTTGAGAACGGAGAGAAAAATCAAAGCTTTCGTTACTAGGAGAAGTATGTTTTCCCTGCAGTTTATAGGGACCATAAAGATAGAGAATTCCCCCCGAACCGAGAATGCGACTCGCTCCTGCCATTAACGCTAAACAAGCGGACCAAGGGGCGATATGAATCATGTTAATATTAACAATCGCATTAATAACGATATTTTCCGTCTCTACCGCCCAAACTGACTGATGAACATCGATAAATAGGGGGCGATCGAGATTAGAACTAGGACAATAATCGCACCAACTGCGAATACTATCTAGAGCCAGAGGGTTACAATCCGAGGGAATCCAACGACAAGGAGCAAGACGAGGAGCAAAAAAAACAGCGTGTTCACCCGTGCCGCTAGATATTTCTAGGATATTCCCAGTCTTCGGTAAAAATTGGCTGAGAACTTCTAAAATCGGCTGACGATTGCGTTCTGTTGCCGGAGCATATTGACGTAAATCAGACATAACTAGGGTTTGCGGCAAAAAGTTGGTTGGTGGGGTTAGGAGTCGGTCGTCAGGCGTTGGTCGTCAGGCGTCAGTCCTGATGAAAAAATTTTCACCACCACAGATGAAAGAGGTTTCCTTCCCTACACCCCACACCCCACACCCTACACCCTCTTTCCAGTCAGGAGGATTATTTTTATTTATTCTCCCTTCTCCCCATCCTACTCTGCAATAACTACTGGCAGCCAGAAATACGTTGGTTTCTTATCATACTTTGTGCTTTTTGTCAAAAAAACTTTTTTTTTGCAATAAAACTACACAAAAAAAAGATCATCGTTGTTGGTGAAATTGACTAATTTACCCGTCCTAATTAGGATAACCTTCTAGGTTTGGTGAGGGTTTCAACCATTGCTGCCTAAAAAAGCACAGAATATCCCATTATGAAATTCAGTAAAATCGCTGTAACCATTGTAACATCGTTGTTAAATAAAAATCTTTCTCAATTAATTTTTAAGAATTTGTAAATATTGCGGAATGTTAATTTAAATATTCTCAAGTTTTTGGAGTCAATAAATAATTTTTGCTTATCTTTGGCGAACATTGGGTTAGGAGTCAGTATTCTCCGAGTCAGCTTTTTTCTCCCTTCTCCCTGCTCCCTGCTCCCCTCTCCCTGCTCCAGAAAAATATTAAGTTTTGTTAAGAAGTTAGTGACAAAAGACCAGCTTTAATCTCTATTATCGTAGTAAGTGGCTTTTGACCCGAATCAAGCCGGTCAAGATAAATAGTAACTTTTGCCCATCATCAAACAACGATTGTCAGTCTAACTAAAACAGTCGCTGTGGCCATGCCCTCGTGATCAATTCCTATGTCAACCCTGGTTATTGTCGAATCCCCCACCAAAGCTCGGACGATCAGCAATTATCTGCCTAGCGGCTATCGAGTCCAAGCCTCCATGGGCCACATCCGCGATCTGCCCGCCTCCGCCGAAGAAATTCCCCCCGCCCACAAAGACAAATCCTGGGCCAATTTAGGCGTGGATGTGGAGAACGATTTCGATCCCCTCTACGTCGTCCCCAAAACCAAAAGTAAAGTCGTCAAAGAATTAAAAGAAGCCCTCAAAGGGGCCAGCGAACTGATCCTCGCCACCGACGAAGATCGGGAAGGCGAAAGCATCAGTTGGCATCTCTTGCAGGTACTCAACCCGAAAATACCCACCAAAAGGATGGTATTTCACGAAATCACCAAAGAGGCAATCCAAGCCGCCCTCAAAAATTGTCGCTCCATCGACGAAAATTTAGTTCACGCCCAAGAAACCCGCCGCATACTCGATCGCCTCTACGGTTATACCCTCTCCCCCCTACTCTGGAAAAAAATCTCCAAAGGGTTATCCGCCGGCCGCGTGCAATCCGTGGCGGTACGTCTGCTCGTACAACGGGAACGAGAACGACGGGCCTTTAAAACCGCCAATTATTGGGACCTGAAAGCCACCCTCGAAAAGGACAAAAATCAATTCGAGTCGAAATTAGTCACCTTAAACGGTCAAAAAGTGGCAAATGGGAGCGATTTCGATGCCGACACCGGCAGACTGCTCCCCGGTCGCCAGGTGACACTTTTGGATCAAGCCACCGCCGCCGCCTTAAAAGAACGCATCCAAGACAAAATCTGGCGCGTTAGCCACACCGAAGAAAAACCCACCACTCGCAAACCTTCCCCCCCCTTCACCACCTCCACCCTGCAGCAAGAGGCTAACCGGAAACTGGGCATATCCGCCCGCGACACCATGCGAATCGCCCAAAATCTCTACGAACAGGGCTACATTACCTATATGCGAACCGATTCCGTCCATCTTTCCGATCAGGCCATCACCGCCGCCCGCAATTGTGTAGAACAAATGTACGGAAAAAATTACCTCAGTCCCCAACCCCGGCAGTACACCACCAAAAGCAAAGGCGCACAGGAAGCACACGAAGCCATCCGGCCCGCCGGTAGTAGCTTTCGCCTGCCCCGGGAAACCGGCCTGAGCGGACTAGAATTCGCCCTCTACGACCTAATCTGGAAACGTACCGTCGCCTCACAGATGGCCGATGCCCGCATTACCCAGATCGCCGTCAATATTCAGGTAGAAAATGCCGGATTTCGCTCCTCTGGCAAAAGAATCGACTTCCCCGGCTTTTTCCGCGCCTATGTGGAAGGTTCCGACGATCCCGAAGCCGCCATCGACGACCAAGAAATAATCTTACCCGCCCTCAACGTCGGTGACACCCCCAATTGTCGCCAACTAGAAGCGATTAGCCACGATACCCAACCCCCCGCCCGTTATAGCGAAGCCTCCCTCGTAAAAACCCTCGAAAGTGAAGGAATCGGGCGACCCAGCACCTACGCCACCATTCTCGGCACAATTATCGATCGCGGTTATGCCCAAATGCGGAATAAAACCCTCATTCCCACCTTCACCGCTTTTGCCGTGGTTAGTTTGTTAGAAAATCATTTCCCCGACCTGGTAGATCCCAAATTTACCTCGAAAATGGAGGAAACCCTCGACGATATTGCCACCGGTTCCGCTCAATGGTTGCCCTATCTCGATCGCTTCTATCGCGGCGAAAAGGGGCTAGAAAGCCAAGTAAAAGAGCGCGAGAGTCAAATTAACTCTAGCACCGCCAAATCGGTGATTTTAGAGGATTTACAGGCAACTATCAAGATCGGCAAATACGGTCCCTATCTGGAAGTCTCCCGAGGCGATGAAATCCTCACCGCTTCCATCCCCGCCGATTTAACCCCCGCCGACCTCAACCCCGAACAGGTAGAAACCCTGCTGCGACAAAAAACCGAGGGTCCCGATAAATTAGGTCTTCATCCCGACAGCGGAGAGCCAATTTATCTGCTGGTGGGTAGTTACGGCCCCTACGTCCAGTTAGGAGATGTCAGCGATGACAACCCCAAACCGAAACGCGCCTCCCTACCCAAAGGAGTCAAACCAGAGGATGTCACCCTCGAACAAGCGGTGGGTTTATTGGCACTGCCGCGACTACTGGGAACCCATCCCCTCACCGGAGGCAAAATTAAAGCCAGTTTAGGTCGTTTTGGCCCCTATATAGTTCAGGAACAGGGTAAGGAAAAAGAATATCGTTCCCTGAAAGCCGGCGATGATGTCTTAACCATAACCCTCGATCGAGCTTTGGCCTTATTAGCCGAACCGAAAAAAACTCGCAGCGCCCGCGGTTCCACCAAACCACCTCTAAAAGAATTGGGTAAGCATCCCGACGACGACGAATCCGTGGGATTGTACGAAGGTCCCTACGGAGTTTATATCAAACACGGTAAGACCAACGCCAAGATTCCCGAAGGAGAAACCGCCGAAACCCTGACTCTAGAACAAGCTTTAGTCGCCCTAGCGGCCAAGACAACCACTGCCAAGAAAACCACTACTAAGAAAACTACTTCTAGCACCACTAAAAAAACTACTTCCCCAGGCAGTAAAACTGGCAAAAGTAAGACGGTTTAGCGGTTACTGGCGGGGCGATTTTCTCCCTGGTTAATTCCTCGCTCTGATGCGAGGACAAATCTGGCTGGCTTTTTTGTCTTTTGCACCACTTTGAACGAGCTGCTCATATACCCCAAATTCCCTACTGTAAAGCAATCGCCATCGCTTCTTGGGGAATTTGCCGGTAAATTGGTTTTAAAAATTGTTCTATGGCATCTGATTCGGGGGCAGCGAGGGGAAAATTGCCTAAAATGTCGAGAATGGTTTGATTTTCATTCCCCGGCGTAATCACAACTAGGGAGGGATCTAGCTCCTCATCGTACTGCCAAAAGCGATCGATAGTGCTGTCGGGGGCAGTTTTTTCGACTACTGTGGGGGGTTCACTGACTGCTAAAGGTTGATTATCAGAGGAATAGGAGCGTTTTTCCCGTAAAGCTTCCAGAATTTGGCTTTTGCTTCGGCCGCGCAGTTGCAAAAGCAGGAAGGGATCGACAATAAAACGATCACCCAATTGATAGTATACTGCTCCTATATGTTTGCAGGGGTTGGCTTGATCGGGACAGGTACAACGAGAGCGAATATCAGCTAGGGAAAAGGGAAATAAATTCACCCCACTATCGATAAAAACACGCTCGATATGATCGGGCATTTGTCCCGTGAGCAATTGAGCGGAATAAATGGCCTTTTTGGAGAGAAGCTTAATAATATAGTCCCATTCTTCATCACTGAAAGCGACTAGGGATAAATCCACTATATAAGGCTCTGGTTCACTGCCTTGTACTCTGGCAATAACTTGCGAGTCTTCAAAGTCAATACTTAAAACATTGCCTTCTCTGGCGTAAAGTCTAGCTCGTTCCAAGCGTTTTTTAAAGCGATAGGAATCGAGTAGTTCTAGCCATTTTTGTACCCACCAAGCTTGTTCTGTCATTTTTTATTTCGCCAATTCAAAAATGAAACACATCAACCTTAAGAGTTGACAGAGAAAGGCTCATCAGGTATATTCTGATCTTTAACAACAACAAATCAGACCCAAAAACGAAGCCCTCAACATCTTAACATAGAACAAAGAAACTTGCTCTACCAACTTGGTCAAGAGGTAAATTTATCTCAACGGCAAATAGCCGTCTTGCTGGGATGTCATGTCATCTATGAAGCAGAAACCCAAATTGTGAGTTTTGGGAATCGCCGTCCGTTTTACGGCGGTCAGGATGTCAAGAAACCATCTACAAAATTTCTTGGGAGAGGGGATTAAACGAGCATACTAATGGACTGTTAAGACAATTCTTTCCCAAGAAAAGGAATTTTAAAATCCTTAAGCCAGAGGAAATAGAAAGAGCCGTAAACTTGATTAACAATCGTCCTCGAAAATGTCTTGACTATCGTACCCCGAATGAGCTATTATGTGATAGCTCAGACAGTGATGAAATTCAGAATTGAATTGGCAAGATGTACACAAAAACGAGGATTTTAGGTATGAAGACAGAACAGAAAAATCCACAATTAAATTGTCATAAATTAGCAGAAGTCTTTTTATCAAATCCCTTAATTGAAGATTGCTATTTTATGGTACGAGAGGATGAATTAGTCGCCTATATCGTTTCCTCTGGAGCTTGGAATTCTGAACAATTGTCCTCCGATTTACAGTCTCAGTTACCGGACAATCTTCTACCTAATATCTATGTGCAGATTTCCAGTTTACCCTTAACCGATAGCGGTGATGTCGATGAAACTGCATTAAAGAATATTGAAATTATCGATGATCATCAAGTTCAGGAAACAGAAGAAAAACTACGCTCTTTGTCAGATATTGATCAAGTTGCCGCTGTCATGACTTCCAAAAAAATCAAAATTTTACCCCTACATCTATCGGACTTATTGCCCTTAAAACCAGAGAAAAAAAATGATCATCAAGAATCTCAAACCCCGATTCATCTGGGGATTCACACTTCTAACACTCAAGCTAGAATCAGTCACGGACAGCTTTTAGAAGAATCTGAAATTCAGCCTAAAACCTTGGCAGAAATCCTCCAAAAAGCTGCTGAAAATCATTCAAATAAAGGGATTATTTATATTCAATCTAATGGATCAGAAGTTTTTCAATCTTATCAACAATTATGGGAAGAAGCTCAACAAATACAAGCCGGATTACAAAAGCAGGGTTTACAAGCTCAAGATAAAGTGATTCTTCAGCTATCGGAAAACTATGATATCATTTCCGCATTTTGGGGGTGTCTTTTAGGGGGATTTATTCCTGTTATTATTTCAGTGCCACCCAGCTATAAAGATTTTAATAATGAAATTCATAAAATATCTCAAGTTTGGCAGTTGTTAGATGAGCCTATTATTATCACAAATCAATCCCGTCAGCAAGAGATAAAATATTTAGAACAATGGTTGCCTAATCAAACCTTAAGCTTCAGTTTTATTGAAGAATTAAAAACTTATTCTCCCCATCAGACTCATATTAGTCAACCGGATGATATCGCGTTCTTTAATCTCACATCAGGCAGTACAGGAATACCGAAATGTATCTCATTAACCCATAAAAATGTCATCTCTCGTGCGCGAGGAACAAACATCATTTGTGAACATCAAAACGACGATATTATTCTTAATTGGCTTCCTTTTGATCATATTGGAAGTATTTCCGACTGGAATATTCGCTGTGTCGAGTTAGGATGCCAAATGGTTTATGTTCAAACTGAATATATATTAGGTCGTCCTTTGAATTGGTTAGATTTAATTGATCAATATCGAATTACCCACAGTTGGGCTCCTAATTTTGCCTATAATTTGATCAATGAAGCTTTAAAAAAAGAACCGGATCAAAATTGGAATTTAGATTGTGTCAAATTCTTTTTGGCAGCGGGTGAAGCTGTTTCTGGTCAAGCAGTTGGAGAATTTATTAACACCCTTCATCTTCAATATAATCTGAAAAAAACGGCGATGCGTCCTGCTTTTGGGATGGCAGAAATGGGGTCAGGAATTACCTATTATCAGCCTACAGAGCAACAGCCATTACTCTTTCATACGGTTGATAAATCCTCCTTAAATTCTTCCTTAAAACGAGTTCATCCTGAGCATCCCAATGGTGCAACCTTTACGGATTTAGGATTACCCATTCCGGGTATATCAATTAGAATTGTTAATGCTGATAATTTCCTATTACCAGAAGAAACCATTGGTCATTTACAAGTTAAAGGAGATGCAGTTTCACCGGGGTATTATAAAAACCCAGAAGCGAATCAAGACGCTTTCTTAAAAGATGGCTGGTTTAAGACAGGAGATTTAGCATTTATTAGTAACGGTCATTTAGTTATTACTGGAAGAAGTAAAGAAACCATTATTATTAATGGAGTCAATTATTATAGCCATGAAATTGAAAATGTGGTTGAAACCATTGAAGAATTAGAAGTGTCCTACACCGCCGCTTGTGCTGTTTATGATCCTAGGAATAGTACCGATCAATTAGCTTTATTTTTTAGTGCAGAAACCTTTGACCACCAGCATCTAGCGGAACTTCTGAAAAAGATTAGACGAAAAGTAATTAACAGTTTTGGCGTTAATCCTGAATATTTAATCCCCTTAAATAAAACGGAGATTCCTAAAACTTCTATTGGTAAAATTCAGCGATCGCAATTAACAAAACGGTTTACGAACGGAGAATTTAATTCTATTTTAAAAGAAATAGATATTTTATTAGAAAACGATCAAACCATTCCTGATTGGTTTTACCAGAAAGTTTGGAAACCTCGATCTCCAGTTAACTTAAAACCCGAACTTTCCAAGTATTGTACTTTAATTTTTCTGGATTGCTTGGGTTTAGGAGCATCTTTAGCAGAAAAAATCCAAGGTCAAAACTTACCCTGTATCACGGTTTTAGCAGCGGAAGAATTTTCTCAAATCAGTCAAAATTGCTATACCCTCAGACCCGGGACAGCCAATCATTATCAACAGTTAATGGCATCTTTATCCGAGCGAAAAATTATCCTTAGCAATATTATTCATCTGGGTACTTATCAAGACTATCAGGGAGAAATTTCAACAATTGAACAGTTAGAAAAAGCACTAGAAAAAGGAACCTATGATTTATTATTTCTAGTTCAAGCTTTAGCTAAAATTCATGATTTTAACTCAAAAATTCAATTGTTATTTGTTTCTAGTTATAGTCAATTTGTCATAGAAACCGATGAAATTGCCTATGAAAAATCTCCAGTTTTAGGACTGATCAAAACCCTAGCTCAAGAACTTTCTTGGTTGAATACTCGTCATGTTGATTTACCTCTGGATCAAACCGAAATTAATGTCAATTATCTGCTGCAAGAACTATCCGTTTTATCCAAGGAAAGAGAAATTGCCTATCGCAACGGGAAACGTTTAATTGCAGGTTTGGAAAAAGTCAATTTACTTCAACACCCCCAACAGGAATTACCCTTTAAATCAGGGGGAATTTATCTGATTACCGGAGGACTAGGAGGGATTGGCATACAAATCGCTCAGTATTTACTCAAAAATTATCAAGCTCGTTTACTGTTAATTGGAAAAACACCTTTACCAGAAAAACACCTTTGGAGTGAGTACCTCAAAACCGAAGATCAATTATCCTTAAAAATAAAAAATCTCCAAGCTTTAGAAAACCTTGGGGGAGAAGTAATTTATCAAGCGGTAGATGTGGCTAATTTCCCTCAAGTTAAACAGGCTGTAGAACAGGTGAAAAAACAATGGCAAGGAGAACTTAATGGGGTGATTCATCTGGCTGGAATTTACAAAGATTGTTTACTTCTGGACGAAACTCAAGAGGGTTTATCGACAATTCTTCGTCCTAAAGTAATAGGAACTTGGGTTTTACATCAACTCCTCAAAGAATCTCAGGGAATTTTTATTAGTTTTTCTTCCTTGGCTAGTTTTTTTGGAGGAGCAGCTTTGGGTTCCTATGCGGCGGCTAATAGTTTCCTTGAGTCTTTGAATACCTATCAAAAATCTAAGAATTTGTTCCCCAGTTATTGTTACAGTTGGACAACTTGGCAAGAAACCGGGATTAGCCAAGGTTATCAGATGCAATACATAACCCGATCTCAAGGGTATTATGATATGACAGTACGGCAAGGTTTAGACTCATTTCTAACCAGTTTATATCACAACCAAAGACAATTAATAATCGGTTTAGATGGGAGTAATAGCAAGATTAATCGTTTCACATCTAGGTCTGAAGGATGCCAAAAGTTAACGGCTTATTACACTCGTAAATCTACAGTTCAATCGGTCAATCTACCTAATCATGTTAGTCTAAAAGATCGATTGGGAACGTCCTATCAATGTCCCCTGGTGCTGCGACAATCTCTCCCTATTAAGGATAATGGAGACATTGATAAGCGGCAATTACTCAAGGAACTCCAAGGCAAAGAAAATAACGAATTGATAGCACCCAGAACGGAAGCTGAACGTCAAGTTGCTAAGATTTGGCAAAAGGTGTTAAATCTATCTCAAATTGGAATTCATGACAATTTCTTTGAACTAGGAGGACATTCTTTACTGGCGAGTCAAGTTATTTCTCGTTTACGGGATGTTTTCTCGGTAGAATTGTCTTTGCACAGTTTATTAGAATACCCCACCGTTGCCAGTTTAACTCAAACGATTGAGGTGCTTAATGTAGCCAACAATAGTCAAAGTGTATCCAAAAGTGGTAAAGTTATGACAACAGCCTCAGAAAATTATGAAGAAGGAGAATTATGAAAATAGCTTAACTAAAATTTAAGCTTTTCAGATCCATTTTGGAAAAAAATGTAAAAAATTGTATCCATCACTGAAATTTATCATCCAGAATATGCTATAAATAGTTTCGGTTTAAAACAGTCTTTTTGTGGAGTATGTAAGCGGTTGCTCCCATAGCAACTGACTTTAACAATAACCACCGACTCCTCGCCATTGATAATTGTTGTTGGGTCTATAGTGTTTAGTCTTTGAGGGACTTAAATTTATGAAAACAGTTGAATTTTTATCGGATCTGAATCATTTAGGTGTGACAATTTGGATGGAAGGGGATAAGCTGCGCTATCGTTCTCCTCAAGGTGTTATGACTCCCGATTTACTCGAACAATTGAAAGAGCATAAAGAAGAACTCATCGTTTTATTGCGTGAACAAGCTGACAATTTTAGTTCGGAAACAGACTATGATGTGGCAATTTGTGGCGGTGGATTAGCGGGTTTAACCTTAGGGAGACAGTTAAAACTTAAACAACCTAATCTTTCCGTTGTTGTTCTTGATAAAATGGCTCGTCCTTTACCCGAAGCTGGTTTTAAAGTGGGAGAATCAACCGTTGAAGTCGGGGCTTTTTATTTAGCAAATACGCTTCAGTTAACCGATTATTTTGATCATCAACATTTGCCTAAATTGGGATTACGCTATTTTTTCAAACCTCAAGAAACTGAATTTCATAAAAGACCTGAACTGGGATTATCAGAGTTTCATGCTCCTAAATCTTATCAAATTGATCGGGGTAAATTAGAAAATGATTTACGCCAATTTAATATTGAAGCAGGAATTGACCTTAAAGAAAATTGTTCGGTTAAAGACATCGAGTTTGCTGAAGGGCTACAGCAACAGCATAAAATTATTTATACTCAAGGCAGTGGAGCGAATCAAAAAACTCATTGTATTAAATCCCGATGGGTTGTCGATGCGATGGGTCGCCGTCGATTTATACAGAAGAAACTCGGTTTAGCGAAACCTAATCATAATAATTACAGTGCGGTTTGGTTCCGAGTTGAGGGTCGTTTTGATGTCAGCAATTTTGTGCCAGCCAGTGAAGAAAAATGGCATCGGCGTGTTCCTAATAACAACCGTTATTATTCTACAAATCATTTATGCGGTGAAGGATACTGGGTTTGGTTAATTCCTTTATCCACAGGTTATACCAGTATTGGCATTGTGACTCGTCAAGATATTCACCCGTTAAAAAATTATCATAACTATGAATTAGCCTTTCAGTGGTTAAGGGAAAATGAACCCGTTTTAGCGGCTCATTTAGAAGGTAAATCCCCAGAAGACTTTAGAAAGATGCCGAAATATAGCTACTCCTCGAAACAAGTCTTTTCCTTTAATCGTTGGGCTTGTGTCGGTGAAGCAGGCCTATTTCCTGATCCGTTTTATTCCCCCGGTTCAGATAGTATTGGTTTTGGCAATTCTTTAACCACTCAAATGATTGAACTTGACCTTAAAGGTCAACTAACTCCCGAAAGAGTTGACGATGCGAATCACTTTTATTTAACCTATCACGATGGGTTAGCCTTTAATATTCAAAATTCCTATAACTGTCTTAAAAATGGGACAGCGATGGCTACAAAAGTCATCTGGGATACGTTAGCTGGATGGACATTTGGTTGCTTAATGATGTTTAATTCCATCTTCCTTGACCCGGAACTTAAGATGAAAGTTCAACAGATTAATGCAGAATTTTTCCCTCTTTCCTATCGAATACAACAACTATTCCGAGATTGGGCAAATCAATCCCTGGGTCGGGTTAGCTTTGAATTTATTGATTACTTAGCAATCCCCTTTGTGAATGAACTGCGAACCAGGAATTTACAATCTAATAAAACCGAAGCTGAAATCATAGAAGCTTATCGAGCCAGCTTAAAATTATTAGAAGAATTTGCTCAAGTCATTTTTCAAATTGCCTTAGAAGATACCAGTCCCGAACTGTTAACTAAAATTAACGAACACCCCTGGTTAAATGCTTGGGCAATTAGTTTGGATGCCAGTAAATGGGAGACTGATGGGCTGTTTTCTCCTAAGAACGAACCTCGTAATTTACACAGCATTAAAAAACAATATTTAGAGGCAATAAACCGATAAAAATAGACGAATCAAGTTGATTGGATTTCTAACAGTAGCTCAAGTTAGAGCTACTAAACTCAGCCAAACATCACCCCCATTCCAAAAATACCAGAACATTAATTAAGGAAAAGGATACTATTAATGAAAGTCGCAGAATTTTTATCTTACTTAAATAGTTTAGACATCAAGCTTTGGCTTGAGGAAGAAAAGTTAAAATATCAAGCTCCCCAGGGAGCGATGACACCAGAAATTAAGCAAGAAATCGGCACAAGAAAACCAGAAATTCTCACTTTTTTAAGAAGCGCAACAACACCGTCTAAACCCCTTGAATCGGTCATTAATACCGTTGCCAGAACTGAAGATTTACCCCTATCTTTTGCTCAACAGAGAATGTGGTTTCTCTATCAGATGGATCAGCAAAATTCGGCTTATAATGAAGCTCTAACCATCCGTTTAACGGGACGCTTAAACATTGATATTTTAGAGCAAACGATTAATGCTATTATTCAACGGCATGAGAGCTTACGCACAAGCTTTCCAATGGTTGAAGGAAAACCTATTCAAAAAATTGCTCCATCTCTGAAGATTAAATTATTAGTTGTTAATTTAAAAGATATCCCCCAAGAGCAAATTGACAAACAGATTATTAAAGAACTACAAAAACCCTTTGATTTAACTCAAGCTCCCCTATTACGATGTACTCTGTTTGATCTGGGATATGAAAATTATATTTTAGTCAACGTCTTCCATCATATTATTATCGATGGTTGGTCAAAAGGCATTTTATTTAAAGAATTATCTGAATTTTATCAGGCATTTTTATCCAATTCAACCGTAGATTTACCCGAATTACCTATACAATATGCGGATTTTGCGGTATGGCAAAGACAATGGTTACAAGGTGAAATCTTAGAAAATCAGTTAAATTATTGGAAAAAACAATTAACGGGCGCTCCTCCTTTATTAGAACTTCCAACCGATAAACCCCGTCCAGCTACTGCCAATTTTCGAGGTCATAGTATCTCGTTTCAAATTAACTCAGAACTCACCGAAAAACTGAAACTTTTGAGCCAAAAGTCGGGGGTGACTTTATTTATGACCTTACTGGCTGCTTTAAACACTTTACTCTTCCGTTATAGTGGCCAAGATGATATTTTAATCGGGACACCCACCGCCAACCGAAACCGACAAGAAATTGAACCTTTGATTGGTTTTTTTGTCAATACTTTAGTGCTGCGGAATTCCCTAGAAGGAAATCCGACTTTTTCAGGATTATTACAGCAAGCTCGCAATGTTGTTTTAGAAGCGTATGCTAATCAAGATGTCCCCTTTGAGCAAGTGGTTGATGGGTTAGAAATCGAACGAAGTTTAAGTTATAATCCCTTATTTCAGGTAATGTTTGCGCTGCAAAATGCCCCCCTCAATGCTTTAGAATTACCCAATTTAAAAGCTCAATATCTAGCCGTTGAACAACAGAGAATTAAATTTGATCTCAGCTTAGTTTTAGAGGAAATCGAAACCGAAAAAGGAGCTTATTTAGAAGGTTTTTGGGAATATGATAGCGACCTATTTACTCCTGAAAGAATTAACCGCATGGTGGGTCATTTCCAAACTTTATTAAAGGGGATTGTAGCCAATCCTCAGCAAACCATCGGGGAATTACCGTTACTGACTGAATCGGAAAAACAGCAATTATTAGTAGAATGGAATCAAACTCAAACGTCTTATCCTGATCATTACTGTATTCATCAGTTATTTGAAGAACAGGTTGTTAAAACACCTGATGCTATAGCGGTCATCGATGGAGAACAATCCCTCACCTATGAACAGTTAAATCAAAAAGCCAATCAGATTGCCCGTTATTTACAAAAATTAGGGGTTAAACCAGATCAATTAATTGGGATTTGTGTCGAGCGATTGCCCTTAATGATTATTGGATTTTTAGGAATCTTAAAAGCTGGAGGAGCTTATGTACCACTGGACACAAGCTATCCCGAAGAACGACTTGAATCTATCATAAATGATGCTGAAATCAAAATTTTATTAACGCAACAGCACCTCATCAAAAAACTACCAACAACAGTCAATCAATTGATTTGTTTAGAACAAGATGAAGACCCAATTAAACAACAAAGTAAACAGAATCCTCTCAGTCATGTTAACGCTGAGAATTTAGCCTACGTCATCTATACTTCAGGTTCTACAGGTAAACCTAAAGGAGTTGCTATTCCCCATCGAGGAGTGACTCGTTTAGTCTGTAATACTAACTATATATATTTAAAACCAACTGATAGAATGGCTCAGGTTTCTAATCCTTCTTTTGATGCCGCTACTTTTGAAATTTGGGGGGCGCTGATACATGGCGCACAGTTAATAGGAGTAGATAAAGATACAGTTCTTTCTCCTGAAAAATTTGTTCATTTTCTCCAAAAATATCAAATTACTATTTTATTCTTAACGACAGCGTTATTTAATCAGTTAGTTCAGACTATTCCCCATGCTTTTCAAAGCTTAAGATATTTACTTTTTGGTGGCGAAGCAGTTGATCCTCAATGGGTCAAAGAATCCCTTAATAAAGGAACCGCTCAAAATTTACTTCATGTTTATGGGCCAACAGAAAGCACAACTTTTACCTCTTGGTATTTAATTAAAAATATTCCTTCAGAAGCTACAACTATTCCAATTGGTCGTCCTTTAGCTAATACAGAAATTTATATTCTTGATCCCTATTTGCAACCTGTTCCTATTGGTGTTAAAGGCGAATTGCATATTGGTGGTGATGGTTTAGCCCGTTGTTATCTCAATCGTCCTGACTTAACTGAACAAAAATTTATTCCCAATCCTTTTAGTCAAGATTCGTCAGCACGTCTGTATAAAACAGGTGATATAGTACGCTATTTAGCCGATGGGAATATTGAATTTATTGGACGGATTGATCATCAGGTAAAAATCAGAGGTTTTAGAATTGAATTAGGCGAAATAGAAGCCGTTTTATTTCAGCATCCTCAAGTCAAAGATGGAATTGTTATCGCCAGAGAAGATCTACTTGGAATCAAGCGTTTGTATGCTTATGTTGTTCCGAAAGATAAACAACTCACTCAGCCAGAATTACGAATTTTTCTCCAAGAAAAGCTGCCCAATTATATGATTCCTGCTTTCTTGATTTTCTTAGATGCTTTTACTCTTAATCAGAATGGAAAAATTGATCGCAGTGTTTTACCTAGACCAGAAATTGATGTTAATGAATTAGAAAATTATCTTCTTCCTAGTACCGAGAAAGAAACAATTCTAGCCCAAATTTGGCAGGAAGTTTTAGGGCAAAATCAAATTAGTATTAATGAGAATTTCTTTGACTTAGGAGGCGATTCAATTATCGCCATTCAAATTGTCGCTAAAGCTAATCAAGTGGGATTACAAATTACTCCTAAACAATTATTTAGTCATCAAACTATCGCTCAATTAGCCACCGTAGCGGAGACAACTGCTATCACTGAAATTGACCAGGGATTAGTTACAGGTGAAGTCCCCTTAACTCCGATTCAAAAATGGTTTTTTGAACAAAACTGGCCCGAACGTCATCACTTTAATCAATCTATCTTGTTAGAGGTTCCCAATAATCTACAACCAGATTTATTAAAACAAACTATTTCTAAATTACTCTATCACCATGATGCTTTGCGGTTACGGTTTGTTCAAAAAGGGGAACAATGGCAACAAAATCACAGCGATGATTGCAATAATTTTGCTTTTGAAAAGGTGGATTTATCCCGTCTATCTTGCGATGAACAATTGACCAAGATCGCAGAAATTTCCGAGGTTCAACAACGGGTACTGAATTTAGAGGAAGGCCCCTTAATGGCGGTGGTTTTCTTCGCCTTGGGTGAGAGTGGAAAAATGTTAATTGTAATTCATCATTTAGCAGTAGATGGAATTTCTTGGCGGATTATCCTCGAAGATTTCGTTACGATTTACCAGCAATTAGAAACCCAAAAGCCCCTGCAACTTCCTCCTAAAACCAGTTCTTTTAAAACTTGGGCTGAGGAACTGCAAAACTATGCGAAAACCCCAGAGTTTTACGCTCAATTCAAGTATTGGCTAAACCGTGATTTTTCATCCGTTTCTCCTCTTCCTGTAGATGTTCAGGGGGATGCCCAATCTAACATTGTTGCCCATGCCAAAACGGTCTCTTTCACCTTAACCGAAGAACAAACCCGCTTACTCTTACAGGAGGTTCCGCAAGCTTATAACACCCAAATTAATGATATTCTATTGACCGCTTTAGTCCAAGCTTTTGGCCGTTGGACAGGAAATTATAAGCTTTTGCTTGACATGGAAGGTCATGGAAGAGAGAATGTAATTGAATCCGTGAATTTATCTCGAACTGTGGGTTGGTTTACCAGTATTTTTCCCGTCTTTTTCACCTTAGAAAATCTTCACCATCCGGGTGAATGTCTCAAGTCCATTAAAGAGCAATTACGACAAATTCCGAATCGGGGATTTGATTATGGAATTGGATATTATCTGAATTCAGATTTAACGATTCAATCCCCGTTAAAAAACTATCCAAAAGCTCAAATTAGCTTTAATTATTTAGGTCAATTTACCAGCCATCAAATCGGCGAGATGGGCTGGAAATTATCTCAAGAATCCAGTGGTTCCATTCATAGTCCTTTGGGACAACGTTCCCATTTAATTGCGATTCATGGAATTGTGGTTGATGGGCAACTTGACATGGAATGGCAATATAGTGAAAATTTTCATCATCAAACAACGATCAAAAATTTAGCCGCTGCTTATCGAGATTCTTTAGAAAGCCTGATTAACCATTGTTTATCGGCAGAAGGGGGCTATACTCCATCGGATTTTCCCGATGCGGATCTTAATCAGGTAGAACTAGATGAACTGCTTTCAGAACTCGATTTTTAAACTCAATTTAATGTTTAACCCTCATGCTTGATAACAACTATGTCATCTCCTAATCTTCCCAGTGAAATTGAAAATCGTAAAAGCGAACATCTGCGAGTTTGTATCGAAGAAGATGTAGAATTTCAACAACTTACAAGCGATTTAGAAAAATATCGTTTTACCCATTGTTGTCTTCCTGAACTTGACCGCAGTGATATTGAACTGGGGACAACCTTTTTGGGGAAATCTTTAAAAGCTCCAATTCTAATCTCTTCCATGACCGGAGGAACAGAATTAGCCCATTTAGTCAATACTCGATTGGCAACGGTCGCTCAACGCTATGGTTTAGCGATGGGGGTGGGTTCTCAACGCATTGCACTCGAACAACCGGAATTAGCGCCGACCTTTGCAGTCCGTTCTCTGGCGCCAGATATTCTCCTGTTAGCGAATTTAGGGGCTGTACAGTTAAATTACGGCTGCGGTTTAGAAGACTGTTTAAAATTGGTGGAATTATTAGAAGCTGATGCCTTAATTCTGCATCTCAATCCTTTACAAGAATGGGTGCAATCGGGAGGCGATTCTAATTTTAAAGGGTTACTCGCTAAAATTCAGCAAATTTGCGCTCAATTACCCGTTCCTGTCATCGCCAAAGAAGTCGGAAATGGCATCTCTGCGGTGATGGCCAAACAATTAATTGAAGCCGGAGTCGCCGCGATTGATGTGGCGGGAGCCGGAGGCACGTCCTGGGCCAAAGTCGAAAGCCAAAGAGCCAAAGACAACAGACAAAGGCATCTCGGACAAGTTTTTGCCGATTGGGGTTTACCTACGGCTGAATGTATTACCGCCATTCGGTCCATGAATTCAACCATTCCTTTAATTGCTTCTGGGGGCTTAAAAAATGGCTTAGATCTTGCCAAATCCATCGCTTTAGGAGCCGATTTAGGAGGGTTGGCTCGACCGTTTCTCGTAGCAGCGATTGAATCAGAAGCCGCCGTTGATGAGTTGGTAAAATTTTTAATTGCTGAACTTGAAATTGTTTTATTTTGCACCGGAAATCCTAATTTATCCGCCCTTAAAAATTCAGGAGCCTTAAAACCATGTTAAAGTTTTCAATGGAATTGTGTTATCCCCAGCTTGATGTCAAAACCTTAAGCGTTGGCACTTTGGGTCCAAAAGAAACCAGTAGTGAACAAACCTTAAATTATCTAATTTCTCAATGGAAATTACAACAGATTTCGGTTAATAGTCATTTATTTGATAGCTTTACAGATTTAAAAGAATCTTTACTCGAAAATCAGATAGATTTGGCGTTAGTCCCCCATGCCTATGAAAAAATTAATGATTTCTATATGGAACCGAGGTTTAAACTAGGTTTTATCTTCACCTATCCCACACCCGTTTACGGATTAGCCAAGCGAAAAAATGAAGAAATCGTTTTAGAAAATTGTACCCTGGTCACTCATCCCGCTCCTCTTCCTTTACTTCCTTATTTATTACCTGGCGACCTGAATCAAAATAAGATTAAAATCAAATTTGTCAATTCTACCAGTGTGGCCGCTATTCAAGTTAAACAAGGGTTGGCAGATTTAGCCATTACCAATGAAAATGCCCTCCGAGAATATGATTTAGAATTTATTTCACAATATGGTAAAATTGAGATGAGTTGGTCTTTATTTCACAAAAAGGAAAACACCATGATTCAAAGTATTTATTTACCAGTGCATACCTAAAAAAGCTACCTATCCGCTCAAAATAGTTGCCTTCATCACATAAAAATAATTGAGATTTAACCTCTCAATTTCATTTTGAACCTGTACCCTAAAATCATGTCTGAATTTTTCCCAATTCCCGATCCTCTTAAACTCAATCATCATGTAGAATTAGAGGTTTTTCAATGCCAAGATACCATTTTTCAATTATACGTTATAGCTCCTAATGCTAAACTTGAATCCCACCAACATCCTGAAAGTCAAATTGGCATGGTATTCTCAGCAGAACTAGAACTGTATATTAAAGATTTGATTAAACCCTTAAGACCTTTGCAAGATGTTTATATAGCTGATGGCAATATTCCTCATGGTGCTTTTAATCCTTTATCAGAACCGATGATTGGATTTGATCTTAAACGGATTACCTCTGCTTTACCGTCAGAAGATGTTTTATTAACACTATCCAACAACCAAGATAAAATCACTCATTTACCTTGTCAATCTGTTAAGGGTTCTTGGTTTGAAATTGTCATGATGAAAATCCCTTCTGGTTATTCCATTCCCCCACATCAAGGTGAGCAAGAAGAAATCGGATTTATTTTGAATGGAAAATTAGAAATCTCCATAGAAAATGAAGGACAGTTTTTAGAATATGGTCAAATTTATTATGCTCCTTCAAAAGTTTTAAAAAAGGGATATAATTCATCGAACCAAGATATTAATTTGATTAAAATTTTAATTTAGTTCGTTTTATGATTTTAAGTTTAACCTCAAAATGCTAGGACAAAGTTTATGGATTTAGGATTAAAAGATAAAGTGGCTTTGATTACGGGAAGTAGTGCGGGAATTGGGTTTACCATTGCTGAAAAATTAGCAGAAGAAGGCTGTCACTTAATTATTTGTGGTCGCAATTCCCAACGCTTAGAACAAGCTTATCAATCTCTGGCTCAAGCTTATCCTGTCCAAGAAATTCTGCGTTTAGTGGCTGATGTCCATCAAGCTCAAGATTCTGAACAATTAATACAGAACTCTTTAAATCAATATGGCAAAATTGACATTTTAGTCAATAATTCTGAAGGAGCTAACTTTGCTGAAAATTTAATTGAAAACCTTTCCGATGAAGATTGGTTAAACGTTTTTCAAGGAAAATTAATTGGTTATATTCGCTTAACCAATTTAGTGTTACCGATTATGAAAAAACAACATTGGGGAAGAATTGTTAATATCATTGGGACATCGGGAAAAGAGCCATCTCCTCGTTTAGTTAAATCGGGTGTTGTCAATGCAGCTTTAATGAATTTTACCAAATCAGTAGCTAGACAAACCGCCCCCTATAATGTTTTAATTAATAGTGTTAACCCCGGCGTTATTGATACCCCTAGACATCGAGAATATTTAGAAATTTATGCCAAAAAGCAAGGAACAACCCCAGATTTAATCCGAGAAGGAATTCTCAAAACAATTCCCATGAATCGAATTGGTACGACTGAAGAATTTGCTAATCTCGTTGTATTTTTAGCTTCAGAATGTGCGAGTTATATAACGGGAATTACTATTCCCATCGATGGTGGTTTATCCTCGTCAGCATTTTAAATTCAACCCTCCAGCATCATCAACAAGCATCATGAACACACAAACTAAACTCTCAAACCAAGCTCTTAACTATTATCCCATCGCAGATAAACAGTTTTTTCCCGTGTATTCCTATATGAATAATAGGATTAATATGTGGAATACAGAAAGAAAATTAAAACAAGAACTTCTCAATAATTCTTCAGTCATATTTGTTTATCAAATGGGGAAAGTCGGTTCAATGAGTACCTATTTGACCCTAAAAAAACATCTGCAAAATCAAGCTATTTATCATATCCATAATCTGAATTCAGAACATTTCTCAAAAATTTGGGAAACAATGCAACTGGAGAAACATTATCATGCTTTTACCTTTGGGCATTCCTGTATGACCAAATATTTAAGCGAACACATTGAGGAAATTAAAAATCAAAAAAATATTAAAATTATTACTGGAGTCCGAGAACCCATCGCCCGTAATATTTCTTGGTTTTTTCAAGTCATTCATTGTCAATCTGTTTTTCCTGAATTTTTCATAAAATATCAAGAAGGATTAATCACAATGGATGAAATTATTAAAAAATTTTGGTCTCAAAAATTTGTTTATGGAAAGCAGTTTGACTGGTTTGAAGAAGAATTGCAACCAGTTTTCGGCATTGATATCGCTTCCATTGATTTTCCGAAAGAAAAAGGTTATGCGATTGCGAATTTCCCAGACAGAAATATTGACTTATTAGTCTTAAAATTAGAAAAACTTGATTCTTGCTTAAAAGAAGCCCTAGAAACTTTTTTAGGTGTTGAAAATTTAGATTGTGAACGACTTGACCGAGCAGACTTTTTAGAAGCGGATGACTATCTCATCTATGATAATTTAAGAAAGAGTCTGACCTTTAGTGATGAATATTTAGAAGAGATTTATGATCAACCATTAGTGCGTCATTTTTACACCGATGAAGAAATTAACAAATTTAAACTCAAGTGGTCTAGTCAACGTTAAAGGTAATTCGTTCTAAGTTTATCGTATTTATTGAATAAAATTTGATTCAATAAACTCACGCACATTTTTATTTAATCTATTGGGAAAAATAATGGTAACACCTCAACAATCTAGGGTTAGTAAAAAAGATATTGAATCCATTTATCCCCTTTCTCCCATGCAGCAGGGGATGCTGTTTCATTCTTTATATAATCCAGAATCAAAGACGTATTTATCACAAATTCAAATCACCTTGCAAGGTAATTTAGATATTAATGCATTCCAACAAGCTTGGCAAAAAGTAGTAGATAGACATAGTATTTTACGGACTTGTTTTGCTTGGAAAAAAACCAAACAGCCTTTACAAGTGGTTAGAAAAAATGTCACCTTACCTTGGTTTAATTATGATTGGCGAGCGCATTCTCTCGCCGAACAAGAAACTAAATTTCAGGAATTATTAATCTCTGATAAAGAGCAATATTTTGAATTAGATAAAGTCCCCTTACTTCGATGTCATTTAATTCAAGTCGAAGATCAAAAATATGAATTTATCCATACTGGACATCATATTTTATTAGATGGTTGGGCAACAGCAATTCTGTTGAAAGAAGTTTTCGAGTTTTACGCTGGACTCATCAACCATCGACCCGTCAATTTACCGACACCCCGCCCTTACCAAGACTATATTAATTGGGTACAACAGCAAGATCAAACTGAAGCCGAACGATTTTGGCGACAAAATCTTCAAGGTTTTACCTCTCCAACTCCATTAGTCGTTGATAAACCGTTAAATCCTCTTGTTACTCAAAGTAAAAATTATCTTCATCAAAAATCAAAACTTTCTCCAGAAATTACCAGTCGTCTGAAATTACTCGCCCAAGAATATCGCCTTACTCTTTCTACCCTAATTCAAGGAGCTTGGGCTTTATTATTACATCATTATAGTAGTGAATCTGATATTGTATTTGGGGCAACCGTTTCGGGACGACCGCCCAATTTTACAGGAATTGAATCGATGGTGGGGATGTTTTTAAATACCTTACCCGTTCGCATCAAAATTGAGCCTCAACTTGAATTATTAACTTGGTTTCAACAATTACAACAAGAGCATTTAGAACGAGAGCAATATAGTTATAGTTCTCTAATTGATATTCAAAAATGGAGTGAAATTCCGTCCCCTCATTCAGTTTTTGAAAGTTTTGTTGTCTTTGAAAATTTACCCTTTAGCGACAATGATAGTCAGAATTTAGGCGGTTTACAAGTCGGTGAAATGCAAGATTATGGCAATGCTGATTATCCCTTAACGGTTATTGTCACCCCTGGAGAAGCCTTAAGTATTAAAATTATTTATCCTCAAGAACGATTTGAAAATGACACCATTGAACGGATGTTAGGTCATTTTAAAACCTTATTAGAAGGAATCGCTATTAATCCCCATCGTCGGATTCAAGACTTACCTTTATTAACGGAAGCTGAAGGTCAATTATTATTAATTGAATGGAATCAAACTGCAACCCAAAAGCCTCTAAAACACTGCGTTCATCAATTATTTGAGCAACAAACTCTCAAAACTACTTCAGCCATTGCCGTTGTTTTTCAAGAGCAACAATTAACCTACCAAGAACTGAATGAATCTGCTAATCAATTGGCTCATTATTTACAAAAAATTGGGGTGAGTTCTCAATCTTTAGTCGGGATTTGTTTAGAACGGTCTGTTAATATGGTAATTGCCATTTTAGCGGTGTTAAAAGTAGGCGGTGTTTGTGTTCCTCTAGACCCAACCTATCCTCAAGAAAGACTTTCTTACATCCTGCAAGACACCCAAATCAAAACCTTATTAACCCAAAAAGATTGTCAATTTATTTTAAACAGTGAAACCATTTCTCAACGGATTTTATTGGATGAACAAGGGTCAGAAATTGCCTTAGAACCCAAGACTAATCTCGGCAACCCCGTGAGTTTAAAGGATTTGGCTTATCTTATTTATAGTTCAGGCTCTACGGGTGTGCCCAAAGGGATTATGATCCTGCATCAATCCTTAACAAATATTATTGAGCATCATCAAGTAAAAATGTCATCTGCAAGGAATTTCTTACAATTTGCTCCCTTTAATTTCGATGTCAGCTATCACGAAATCTTTGCCGCTTTGTGTTTAGGGGGAAGCTTATTTATTGTTCCAGAAGATTCTCGCTTAGACCTTGCTAAATTAAGTCAATTGTTCGCTAACAATCCAATTCATAAAGCCATTTTGCCCGTCACCTTATTACAACAATTAATCGAAACCTATAGTGAGGAAACCTACTTATTTGCTAACTTGCGTGAAATTATTTCAGCTGGAGAGCAATTACAAATTACTCCAACGATGATTTCTGTATTCAAAAAACTCGAACATTGTACCCTTTACAATTATTATGGACCCACAGAAGCGGATATCGTTACCAGTTATACCTTTGACCCCAATCCTGAGCTTTGGCCGAAGTATATTCCCATTGGTAAACCCGCGATTAATGTGCAAGTTTATATTTTAAATTCCCATCTTCAACCCGTACCTATCGGAGTCACTGGGGAGTTATATGTTGCGGGTGGCGGTTTAGCGCGGGGTTATTTCAACAATCCCCAATTAACCAAAGAAAAATTTATTGCTAATCCCTTTAGCGATAATTCATTGCTGTATAAAACTGGAGATTTAGCTCGTTATTTACCCAATGGAGACATTGAATATTTAGGAAGAATTGATGATGTGGTCAAAGTTAGAGGTTATAGAATTGAATTAGGGGAAGTAGAAACTATTTTAAATCAACATCCTCAAATTGCCCAAGCTGTTGCTACAGTTCAGGGAGAAACCGCCAGAGAAAAATATTTAGCCGCTTATTTTATTCCCCGTCCAGGTGAAACCATAAACCAAGTTGAATTACGTCATTTCCTTGAAAACTGGCTACCCGATTATATGATTCCCTCTGCTTTTGTTGTGATGGAATCTTTTCAACTCAGTCCTAACGGTAAAGTTAATCGAAAAGTCTTACCAATACCCGATAAAAACCCCTTATCGTTAACTCAAAATTATGTCGCTCCTCGAACTGCAATTGAAGAAGTTTTAGCAGGAATTTGGGCAGAAATTTTAGAAGTCGAACGAGTTGGGATTGAAGACGATTTCTTTCTGTTAGGTGGGCATTCTTTAAAAGCAATTCAACTGATTAGTAAAATCCGTCAAACCTTAGAAATTGAAGTTTCTGTGCGTCAACTTTTTAATCACTCAACTATCAGCCAATTAACTCAAGTCATGATTGAATTAGTGGGGAATGAAGGGTTACTAAATGAAATTGCCGTAACAGTTCAAGAAATTTCCCAACTTTCACCAGAAGAAGTTCAAGCTTTATTATCTCAAAGCTGAACCTAAATGACTTAATCTTTCTATAATGGACATTGATTTAAACTGAAGGAAAAAAAATGACAAATCATCTCTTTGATTTAACAGGTAAAGTTGCAATTATCACGGGTGCTGCCCGAGGAATTGGTCGGGTATTAGCGCAAGGATTAGCACAAGCTGGAGCTAAGGTGGTAATTGGTGATATTAATCAAGTTGGTGCTGAACAAACGGTTCAACTGATTCAAGAAGCAGCAGGCGAAGCCATCGCAATTGAGACCGATGTTCGTCAACGTCAAGCTTGTCAGAATTTAATTAACCAGGCGGTTGCTCATTATGGTCAACTCGATATTATGGTCTGTAATGCAGGAGTTGAAATTCTCAAAAACACTGATGAATTAGAAGAATTTGAATGGGATCAGGTTATTAATGTTGACTTAAAAGGTTATTTTAATTGCGCTCAACTCGCAACCAAACAAATGATCAAACAAGGAACAGCAGGTTCAATTATTATGAATTCTTCTATCTGTGCTTTCGTTGCTGTTCCCAAATCTTCAGGAGCATATAGCGCCGCAAAAGGTGGTGTCAATCAATTAGTAAAATCCCTAGCGGTCGAATTAGCTAGTCACAAAATTCGAGTCAATGCTTTTGCACCGGGCTATATGAATAATATGATGGAAGGAACAGAAGGTTTACGTTCAACTTCCGATGAAATGGACGAATTATATACTAGAATTCCCATGAAACGAACTGGAGATTTAGAAGAGTTAATTGGCCCTGTCGTGTTTTTAGCGTCCGAAGCTTCCTCTTATGTCACTGGAGCAATTTTAATGGTAGATGGAGGTTATACCGCTATTTAGCATCAATAATTAAACAATTTTTAGGTTGATTTGTATCCATGAAACCAACCTAAAATCACTAAATTAAATAAATCCTATTAACTCATGTCAAAAATGAACCATAATTCTCAAGACAAACAAAAATTACTGAAGCTATTACTACAAAAAAAAGGAATCGGTTTAAAAACAAATACGATACCGACTAGAAATCCGTCTCAATTTGTACCGCTTTCTTTTTCCCAAGAACGACTTTGGTTTTTGTACCAATTAGAATCTCAAGGCTATACCTATAATATGCCGTTTCGCTTTCAAATTGAAGGCAATTTGGATATTAATATTTTTAGAAAAGCTTTAGAAACTATTATGCAACGTCATGAATTGTTGCGAACTTGTTTTCAAGAATTTGACGAAATTCCCCGACAAATTATTAACCAGAAAATTCATTTAAATTTGCCTTTGTTGGCTTTACAGTCTTTATCTTCTGCGGAACAAACCCAAGAATTAGAGCGATTAACCGAACAAGAAATTTATACTCCCTTTGACTTAACCCAAGCCCCCTTAATGCGGACTTTTTTGGTTAAATTAAAAGCTGATTCTTATCTTTTATTTTTGAGTTTACACCATTCTATTTTTGATGGCTGGTCAATGAAAGTTTTACTACAAGAACTTTCTCGTTTATATCAAGCTTTTTTACAAAAACAATCTAATCCTTTACCCGATTTACCTATTCAATATGGTGATTTTGCCGTTTGGCAAAGACAACAGTTACAAGGAGATAAACTCACCCAGGAAGTTAATTATTGGAAACAAAAATTAATGGGAATTCCACCGTTATTGGAAATTCCCACTGATCATCCTCGTCCTCCCATACAAACGTTTAAAGGCAATAATTGTACATTTAAACTAAGTCCAGAATTAAGCCAAAACCTGAAAAATATTAGCCAAACGTCAACCGCTACTTTGAATATGACGCTGTTAACGGCTTTTAATATTTTATTATATCGTTATAGCAGTCAAGAAGATATTGTGATTGGAATTCCCAGTGGAAATCGACAATTTCCTGAAATTGAACCCTTAATTGGTTGCTTTATTAATACCTTACCCATTCGCACTCAGTTTAAAGAAAATCTCTCGTTTAAAGCTTTATTAAATCAAGTCAAACAAGTAGTTTTAGAAGCTTATGAACACCAAGATTTACCCTTAGAGAAGGTGGTAGAAGCGGTAAATCCTGAACGAAATATAAGTTATAGTCCTTTATTCCAAGTGATGTTTTCTTGGGAAGATATGCTGCACATTAATCATTTTTCGATGGCGGATTTAAAATTAACTCCCGTTCCGATGAATGCTTTAATTGCTCAATTTGATTTAACCTTAGCCATGCAAGAAACCACTGAGGGTTTAGTTGGATCGTTTGATTATAATTGCGCGTTGTTTAATCAAGACACGATTGAACGCATGATTACCCACTTTAAAACTTTATTAGAAGGAATTGCCGTTAATCCTGAACAATCAATTGAATTATTACCAATTTTACCGTTATCAGAACAAAAGTTATTAGCTCAATGGAATCAGACTAATATTGCTGAAAATCCAAAGGTTTGTATTCATGAATTATTTGAACATCAAGTTTTAAAAACGCCGAATGATATTGCCATAGAATGGGGCAAGGAAAAAGTCACCTATCAAGACTTAAATTATCGTGCCAATCAATTAGCTCATTATCTCCAATCTAAGGGGGTTAAAGTTGAATCGTTAGTGGGAATTTGTTTAGAACAATCTGTATCTATTATTATCAGTTTTTTGGCAATTCTTAAAATGGGTGCTGCTTATCTTGTTCTAGCTCCCAATTATCCCCAAGAGCGTTTAAACTATATCTTAAATGATGCTCAAGTCTCGGTATTAATCACTCAAAATACCTTGGTTAATTTATTCCGTGATCATCAAGCAGAAGTGGTTTGTCTGGATAATGAAGAAAACTTAATTGTTAGTCAAAGCCAAAACAATTTAGTTAACCCTATTCAGCCAAATAATTTAGCTTATATTATTTATACCTCTGGTTCAACAGGCACTCCTAAAGGGGTTATGATTGAACATCAAAGTTTAGTTAATCATAGTTTAGGAATCATTAAATTCTATGATTTAACAAATCGTGATCGAATTTTACAATTTGCTTCTTTTACCTTTGATGTAGCTGCTGAAGAAATTTATCCAACCTTTTTAACGGGTGCAACTTTAGTCATGCGTCCTGCATTAATATTCCCTTCTTTAGCTGATTTTACTCAATTTATTCAGCACAATCGTTTAACAGTCATTAATCTTCCGGCTACTTATTGGCATGAATGGGTATTAGATTTATCTCAAACTTTAATAACCTTACCTGAAACCCTACGCTTAGTGATTACAGGAAGTGAAGAAGTATTACCAGAGCGATTAATATTATGGCAAAAAATACTATCAAATAGTCAACGAGAAGATATCACTTGGTTGAATGCTTATGGTCCGACAGAAGCGACGATAACCAGCACAGTTTTTAATCCCAATTTGAGTCATAAAATTGCTCAAATTCATTCTGTTGCCATTGGTAAACCGATTACAAATACACAGGTTTATATTTGTGATCGCTATTTGCAACAAGTCCCCATTGGAATACCAGGAGAACTGTTAATTGGAGGTTTAGGTTTGGCCAAAGGTTATCTCAATCGCGATGATTTAACCCGTGAAAAATTTATTACTCATGCTTTTAATTCATCAGAATATCAACGTTTCTATAAAACTGGAGATTTAGCTCGTTATTTACCCGATGGAAATATAGAGTTTTTAGGACGCATTGATAATCAAGTTAAAATTCGAGGGTTTCGTATTGAAATTGGCGAAATTGAAGCCGTATTAACTGAATACCCAGATGTCCGAGCGACGGCGGTAATTGTTCGAGAAGATCAAAAAAATAATAAACAATTAGTGGCTTATATTGTGCCAAAATCTCCATCCATTGATCCTGCAAAATTGCGAAGTTTTCTGAAACAGAAATTACCAGATTATATGATTCCAGCTTTCTTTGTACAGCTTCAAGAATTGCCCTTAATGAGTAGTGGGAAAATTGATCGTAACGCTTTACCCGCACCCACCGAAATTCAGGAGCAAAAAACGATGATTACACCCCGAACAGCTACGGAAAAAATTGTTGCTGAGATTTGGCAAGATGTTTTAGGGTTAAAGCAAATTAGTATTTTCGATAATTTCTTTGACTTAGGTGGTCATTCTTTAAAAGCTGCCCAAGTGATTTCTCGACTGCGAGAACAATTAGCTATTAATATTCCTTTAAACTATCTTTTTTCAGAACCGACGGTAGCAGGATTATCCTCTAATTTAGACTTGAATTTATCTGATACAATTGAGAGTGATCAAATCCCAGATTGGCAAGTCGAAATTACCTTAGATCCCTCCATTCAACCGCCGAATCTTGTGGCTCCCTTTCCTCAAAAACCTGCTGATATTTTGCTAACAGGAGCTACGGGTTTTCTCGGAATTCATTTATTAGCTGAATTGTTGGACAAAACCGAAGCTAATATTCATTGTTTAATTCGAGACAAAAGTTTAGAACAAGCTCAAGCGAAAATTTACCAGAAATTAAAAATCTTTCAATTATGGGATGAACAGAAAAGCTCTCGTATTATTCCTGTTATTGGTGATTTATCCCAACAACGTTTAGGAATGTGTGAACCTGATTTTCTGGAATTAGCCAATCAAATTGATCTGATTTATCATAATGGAGCTTGGGTTAATGCCATTTATCCCTATTCAATACTGAAACCCACTAATGTTTTAGGAACAGCAGAAATCTTGAGATTAGCGTGCTTAATTAAAACCAAACCTGTCCATTTTGTCTCGACGATTTCTGTTTTTTCCCCCAGTTATGCTCAAGGAAACTTAATTCAAGAATCTGATCCCCTGGGTATAAATCATGGACTCAATGCCGGTTATACTCAAAGTAAATGGGTCGCTGAAAAATTAATCATGGAAGCTGGAAAACGGGGACTTCCGATGACAATTTTCAGAGCATCTCGAATTATTGGACATAGTAAAACTGGAATTTGTAATAGAGAAGATTTGTTTTGTCGTATGATTAAAGGCTGTATTCAATTAGGAATGATTCCTGATTTTGGCGATAGTACAGAAGACCTCACTCCTGTGGATTATGTGAGTGGTGCAATTATACATTTAGCCAGTCAAGAAAGCTCTTTAGGGAAAGCATTTCATTTGTTGAATTCTCACCCAACCTTAAATCGTGACTTATTTGATTGTGTTCGGGAAATGGGTTATCCGTTGCAGTTGGTTTCTTTTGAAAAATGGCGATCACATTTAACAGAACAATGTAAAATTAATACAGATAATGCTTTATCTCCGGTGTTAGATAATTTTTCAGATGAAAATTTATCCGCAGGTTATCCCCCCCAGTTTGATGCTCAAAATACGGTAATGGGGTTAAAGGGTACAGCGTTTAATTTTCCAAAAATTGATGACAGATTGTTAAAAACTTATTTTGAATATTTTACTAAAAGTGGGTTTTTAACACAATAAATGATCGATTTCATCACACTCCATAAGCTGAATTGCACAGCTTATCTCATACCCAGATTCAAAATATCCAGAGCATCAATTCTAAGAGGGAAATGTTATGTTTAACTTAAAACATAAATTATATTTATTAATTTCAAAATTCTTAGAAGAACAAGAACGAATCGAAAAACGTAAACAACTTTCCGAAAATGCCACGGTTCACAGTTCCGTAAAATTTATCGGAAAGTGTGAAAATTATAGGGTAGATAAAAGTTTAATTACTATCGGAGAAAATACCATAATATTAGGTGAATTGTTTTTATTTACCCATGATGGAAAAATAGAAATCGGTAAAAATTGTTATATTGGTGAGAAAACTGGAATTAGATCAGCAAATTCTATCAAAATTGGCAATGAAGTTATAATTGCCGATGATGTCAATATTTATGACACTGATGCTCATTCATTAAATTATGTTTTAAGACATAAACATTTTGTGGAAGTAGCAATTTTAAATAATCTGATTAAGGATACTAAGTATCTTGATATAAAATCTGCACCTGTGGTGATAGAAGATCATGTTTGGATTGGATTTAATGTTGGAATTCTTAAAGGAGTTACGATTGGGAAAGGAGCAATTATTGGAGCAGGTTCGGTTCTAACAGAAGATGTAGAACCTTTTACAATCGTTGCAGGTAATCCTGCCAAAATTATCAAACGATTATGAATCTGCTCCAATGCCTAAACAATAGGTTAATATTGATTCCTGATATGTAAAAAATCTAGAAAATAGTAGTAATAGAATTTGTGATAATAATGCAGATTTTTATGGTATGCTGAATTAGTGTCTAACTCAATAGATAGACCTTAAAAGTTCTAATGTCCCCCATTTTAGTGCGAGAAGAATTCCATGAATGTTGCAGAAAAAGCCTCAGATACTATAAATCTCAAAGAAGATACCCGAACTTTCAATCAATCTCTTCAAGAATTTTTAAGATTTATTCAAGTTTATTGGTATCCTAAAGAACACCAGGATAGAGCTTTTTCGCAGATTATTCGTTCCTGGGGAATGCTCGTTTTATTGTTTTTATTATTAGTGGGAGTAGTAGGTCTTAATGCTTTTAATAGTTTTGTTTTTAGAGACTTAATTAGCGTCACAGAAGCTAGGGATGCAGAAAAATTAACTCATTTTGTCATTATTTATGGGATTACTCTAGGCAGTATGACGTTTTTCACAGGATTGTCTAGGTTTCTTAAAAAACTAATTGCGCTGGATTGGTATCAATGGATCAATAGTAGTATCTTGCAAAAATATTTTAAAAATCGTGCTTATTATCAAATTAATTTTAAAGGGGATATTGAAAATCCAGATCAACGTTTATCCCAAGAAATTCAACCCATTGCCAGAACAACGATGGACTTTTTAACAACCTGTGTTGAAAAAGTTATGGAGATGCTGGTTTTTATTGTCATCCTTTGGTCAATTTCTAAAACCATTTCTATTGTGCTTCTGGTTTATACGATTATTGGAAATATTCTTGCCACCTATATTACTCAACAACTAAATAAAGTCAATAAACAACAATTAGAAATCGAAGGAACCTATAAATACGCCATTACTCATGTTCGGACTCACGCTGAATCAATTGCATTTTTTAGAGGGGAAGAAAAAGAGTTAAATATTATTCAAAGAAAGTTCAATCAGGTGATTAAAATCATGATGGAAAGAATTAATTGGGAAAGAACCCAGGAATTTTTTAACCGAGGCTATCAATCCATTGTTCAAATCTTCCCCTTCTTAATTGTTTCCCCATTATATATTAGTGGTGAAATTGAGTTTGGACAAGTTAACCAAGCCAGCTATTGTTGCTATTTCTTTTCCACAGCCTTATCCGTGTTAGTGGATGAATTTGGACGCTCCGGTGAGTTTATTAATTATATTGAACGTTTAGAAGAGTTTTACCAAGCTTTAGAGGGTGTAAGCAAACAAAAAACCCCAGTTAATACCATTCAAGTCATTGAAGATAACAATCTAACTTTTGAGGATGTCACCTTACAAACTCCCGATGCCGCTAAAGTGATTGTCGAACATTTATCCCTATCCGTTGAACCAGGGAAAGGTTTATTAATTGTTGGGCCAAGTGGTCGAGGAAAAAGTTCTCTTTTACGCGCTATTTCTGGGTTATGGAATACAGGGACAGGTCATTTGGTGCGACCTCCCCTCGACGATTTATTATTTTTACCCCAACGTCCTTATATCATTTTAGGAAACTTGCGTGAACAGCTAATTTATCCTCAAACGACAACGGAGATGAGTGAATCCCAATTAAAAGAAATCTTACAAGAAGTTAACCTACAAGATGTTCTTAATCGCATCAAAAATTTTGATGAGGAAGTGGATTGGGAAAATATTTTATCCTTAGGAGAACAACAGCGTCTAGCCTTTGCGCGACTATTCGTTAATCAGCCAGATTTTGTGATTTTAGATGAAGCCACCAGTGCTTTAGATTTAAAAAATGAAGATCATTTATATAAACAGTTACAACAAACTGGCAAGACCTTTATTAGTGTCGGACATCGAGAAAGTTTGTTTAACTACCATCAAAAGGTTTTGGAACTTTCCGAGGATTCTACTTGGCGTTTAATGAGAATGGAAGACTATCATCCATCAGCAGCGATTGCAACTCATTCTAACAATACCAAAACCGTTGATGAAACGATAGAAATTGTCTCTGAAATTAACAATCAAGACAATTTTACCCATCAAGAAATGCAAAAACTGACCAACTATAGCTTAAGTACCATCAAAAATAAAGCCAGTCGAGGTCAAATAATTGTTGCCAATGATGGCATGAGCTATCGTTATGACAAAACCCTTGATATTGCCAAATGGGTGAGAGTTTAGCTTCTCAAGGAGCTTCGATCGAACTTAAAAAGGCATCTTGCCGCAGTTCGGGAACCTTCAAAGAAGATTCTCGACCCATTACATTGTTCGCCAATTCCGAGTTGAATTGGCGAATTAAAAGCCGCCAGGACTTAAATAACTGGGATTTTCCTGTAGGGAAGTATCGAAGGGATTGGGTAAATCTTGGGTGCGAATTAAGGGGCCAGACTGTTGCTGTTGCATGACATCATAGTATAAAGTTTCGACCAATTTCGCATCCCGGGTAATCATATTATCGAAATAGGAACCTTGCATAAAAGTACGCCAACCCTCCCGAGAGTTGAACTGTCCTAAAATGCTGGTGTAGTCGTAGAAACGACCCGTATTGTTATTAACAGCGCGGTTAAACAAACCGGGGATATTATTAAATCCCACCGCCGTATCGGGAGAGGGGACAAGTTGCAATTGTTGGGTTTTTACCGGTGCCGGAGTGGTGGCGGGGGAACGTTGGGCGATCGCAATAGGCGAACTCAACCAGACTAAACCGGTTAAACAAAACAGGGAAGGAAGTAAAAATTGAGCGCGCATGGCTAAAAATCTCCTCACAGGGATAGGGTTAATTAAAAAATCGCGTCAATGGGATGAGAAAGAAATCAATACTAGCGATCGAGTCAATATATAATGACTTTTGGCTTAATTGTAACCGAAATTTTGGAGTCAGTCAGGCTCCCAATCCTGAAAATATGGCTAATTCCTCGGTAGCGAATCTCGATACTGCTTCCCTGCGTCAATTTCTCCTCGATGCTCTTGTCCGTCTTGCCTATGGAGAGGGGGATTTCACCCTGTCTTCAGGACAAAAAAGCAGCTACTATATCAACGGCAAACAAGTTACCCTCACTGCGGAGGGAGCTTTAGCCGTGGGGCGTTTATTGCTGTCGCTACTGCCTCCAGATACCCAAGCGGTGGCAGGATTAACCCTAGGGGCGGATCCGATTGTCAGCGCCGTTATTGTGGTATCTGCCTACGAAAATCGCCCGATTCCAGCTTTAATTGTCCGCAAAGAGGCAAAAGGTCACGGAACCATGGCTTATATCGAGGGGCCGACTTTAAACCCGGGTGCCGCGGTGGTTGTTCTCGAAGATGTGGTGACAACGGGCAAAAGTGCCATGGTAGCGGTAGAAAGATTACGCGATGCCGGTTATCAAGTAGATTTAATCATTGCTTTGGTGGATAGAGAGCAAGGAGGGGCGGAATTTTACCAATCTCAGGGAATACAGTTTCAAGCTTTGTTTTCGATTCGGGACCTACAGGCGGCTTATCATAATAAATAGCAGGGAGTGGCCAGAAACGCTCGATAACTGGGTTTTAACAGTCGGTAAAACTTATCGCACAAGGGACTGGAGAGCGGCTTTAACTGCCTAAACGGTAAGTTATCTAGATTTTTTTCCTGTGAATAATTGGTCACTAGCTGAGGTTGTCGGCGCTAAGAAACAGCTGGGAACATTGATAGATTCAGAGTCTAACTATTGACTAATACCTATTCTCGGCGGGGGAATCAAGATTGCTTGACTCTCTTGGCTGCTAATGAGTTGAAGCCTTTGTCACTTGACTGATAACCCTCAGACCGACTAACTGTATACTAGGCTATAAGATTTGCTTAAAAATCTTCAAACCATGCCGAACTATCGACAGTACAGCGATCGCCAAATATGAATCAAGGCATAGATTTACAAGAAAGTTTCATTAAATCCCTAACAGACCTGGGATTAAGTGGAGGACTGGCTAAAGCGATTTGGATGCCTTTACCCATGTTCCTGATGATTATAGCCGCCACGGTGGGGGTTTTAGTCTGCGTCTGGTTAGAAAGGAAAATTTCCGCCGCCGTCCAACAGCGTATCGGGCCGGAATACGCAGGCCCCTTGGGCGTTTTACAACCGGTCGCCGACGGTCTCAAATTAGTCTTTAAAGAAGATGTCGTCCCCGCTAAGGCTGACCCTTGGTTATTCCTCTTCGGGCCGATTTTGGTGGTGATGCCGGTGTTTGTCTCCTATCTCATCGTCCCCTTCGGTCAAAATCTGGTGATTACTGACCTAAACGTAGGTATCTTTTTATGGATTTCCTTGTCCAGTATTGCCCCCATTGGCTTATTAATGGCGGGTTATGCCTCGAATAATAAGTATTCCTTGCTGGGAGGCCTGCGGGCGGCGGCGCAATCGATTAGTTATGAAATTCCCTTGGCTTTATCGGTATTAGCGATCGCAATGATGTCTAATAGTCTCAGTACCATTGATATTGTCGAACAACAATCCGGTTATGGCATTTTAGGCTGGAATATCTGGCGCCAACCGGTGGGTTTTCTGATTTTCTGGATTGCCGCTTTAGCTGAGTGTGAACGTCTGCCTTTCGATTTACCGGAAGCGGAGGAGGAATTAGTCGCCGGTTATCAAACCGAATACGCGGGGATGAAATTCGCTCTCTTTTATGTGGGTTCCTACGTTAACCTCGTGCTGTCGGCCCTAGTTTTCGCCGTCCTCTATCTTGGCGGTTGGGAATTTCCTATCCCTGTCAATGCTTTGGCCGGCTGGTTGGGAGTGAGTGAAACCAATCCTTGGCTACAAATTATCACCGCTTCCCTAGGGATTACGATGACAGTATTAAAAGCCTATTTTCTCATCTTCATCGCTATTCTCTTGCGTTGGACCGTACCCCGGGTTCGCATTGACCAATTACTCGATTTAGGCTGGAAATTCCTCTTACCAGTATCTTTAGTTAACTTACTACTTACCGCCGCCCTAAAACTAGCTTTTCCCTTTGCTTTTGGCGGTTAATTCCCGTTTTTGCCCTGTTAACCTACTACCCCTCTGACCATCATGTTTAACATCCTCAAACAAGTCAGCGATTACGCCAAAGGTAGCATTCAAGCGGCGAAATACATCGGCGAAGGTTTATCCGTTACCTTTGATCATATGCGTCGTCGTCCGATTACCGTCCAATATCCCTACGAAAAGTTAATTCCCTCGGAACGTTATCGGGGTAGAATTCACTTTGAGTTCGATAAATGTATCGCTTGTGAAGTTTGTGTGCGAGTTTGTCCGATTAATTTACCGGTAGTGGATTGGACTTTTAACAAGGAAATTAAAAAGAAAGAACTCAAACACTACAGTATCGATTTTGGGGTCTGCATTTTCTGCGGTAATTGTGTGGAATACTGTCCGACTAATTGTTTGTCCATGACCGAAGAATACGAACTAGCGACCTATGATCGTCATGAATTAAACTATGATAACGTCGCCCTAGGCCGTTTACCCTACAAAGTCACCCAAGACCCGATGGTGACACCTCTGAGGGAATTAGGTTATCTGCCTAAAGGTGTCATCGAACCCCACGATTTACCCGCCGGTAGTCAACGCGCTGGTAAACGTCCGGAAGAAATTACCGATTAATTAGCAGTTAGGGGGCTCCGAGACAGCTTTTTCTCCCCAATCCCCCCCGCAACGCGCACGCAGTGACCACCCCATCACCTAATCCCTGACTGATAACTAATAATTAATAACTCTCAAACCTAAAAGGAGATGGAACTACTGTGAATTTAGCCGAGGGCGTTCAAATAGTATCTTTTGGCATTTTAGCAGCCCTGGTAATCGGGACCGCTTTAGGCGTGGTACTATTATCTAATATCGTTTATTCCGCCTTTTTATTGGGCGGTGTTTTTATCAGCATTTCCGGTTTATATCTCTTACTAAATGCTGATTTTGTAGCGGCGGCACAAATTCTAATTTATGTGGGCGCAATTAACGTTTTAATTCTCTTTGCCATTATGCTTGTTAACAAGCAAGAGGACTTTTCTGATATTCCTAAACGTTGGATTCGTCGGGCATCTACAGCTTTAGTTTGTGTGGGTTTATTTGTGCTGTTATCGACCATGGTTTTAATCACGCCTTGGTCAATTTCTAGCACTTCTCCCGCCGTAGTAACTAATACTTTAGTAGAAATCGGTAAGCATTTCTTTAGTGATTTCCTGCTACCCTTTGAATTAGCTTCCGTGCTGTTATTAATGGCCATGGTCGGAGCAATTATTTTAGCTCGTCGTGACCTTATCCCCACCCTAAAAGCTGAAGAACCTACGGCCACAGCTTTAACATTACCCGAACGACCTAGAGAATTAACCGCCCCTAAATAGGACAAAAGAAAGAGGTATCATGCAGATTCAGTTAGAGTATTATTTGTTATTAGCGGCGGCTTTGTTTTGTATCGGAATTTACGGTTTAGTCACCAGTCGCAATGCCGTCCGGGTTTTAATGTCGATCGAATTGATGCTCAATTCCGTTAACATTAACTTAATGGGTTTTTCCAACTATCTTGACCCCGCTAATATCCGAGGCCAAATTTTTACTATTTTCGTGATTACCGTAGCGGCAGCCGAGGCAGCCGTGGGTTTAGCGATTATCCTGACTATCTATCGTAACCGCGACACGATCGATATGGAACAGTTTAACCTGCTCAAATGGTAAGGTTTTAAATATTTACCCCCCCTCTCTCCCTTTTTTGGGGAGAGTTTTTTTTGGCTAATTTTCCCTGTTAACGGGGATAAATCTCGGTGACAACTCGATCGGGGGAGCTACTACTAACAACAATGTTATTATCTTCTAAAGTTCCGATCGCTTTATCGCCAGTGAGATTAAATTTTGGTTCCTGTTGTTCATAGATAATATTCCCCTCGGCCTCGACAATTTTTTCCGACATTTTCCAAGTTAAAATCTGACTATACAATTGCGCCCCAGTTTTCTGATTAATTCCCTTAACCCCGTCCTTGAGATAAGCGATGCGATTGCCTAATTCCACCACCACACGATTACCAGTAATAGTGATTTGATCTTGATATTGAAAAATTTCCGTGGGGCGATCGGAAGTTAAGGTACGATTTTGATAGTTCCAAATTGCCTGAGAACCAGAAATCTGTAAAGGTGGTTCTAAAGAGCGATATTCGAGGTTTTCTTGCAGGATAACCTGATTATTTTTTCTTTCCCAACGACCACCGATAGCAGTAAGGCGATCGATAATAGTTTTATTAATATAGCGATCAAAAGCGACTTTTTGATCGGTACTAATGACCTGTTGCGGAATTTCCCAGTACAGGCGCTCGGTTTGCAGGACGACACGAGATTCCTTGGCGGTAGCCACCACTTGACCTTGTAATTCTAGTTTTTCTTGGCGCGTGTCGTAGCGTCCTTGGCGGGCCTTGGCTTCTAGTTGTAGATGACTACCTTTGATCCCTTTGGGGGAGATTAAAATACCTTCCTTGGGTAGCCAACGCAATTCAGGAGCGTTAATAATGGCTTTATTGCGGGGATCTACAGCCACAATATTATCTTTGAGGAGAATTTCCTGGCCTTCCTTGTAAACTTCACCGCGGTCAGCACTAACCTGTAAAACTACTTTCCCATCTTGATAGATATTACCCTTGATATTTTCCAGACGGGCAATTTTTTGGTCTTGGGTGTAGGTAGCTTTTTTGACTTGAATTTTCCAGAGGGGTTGTCCCGAGGGGTTAGCCTGTTCTAAGGTGGCATTATTGAGAATTAGGCGGCCAGTTTCTTCAATTTTAGGCGATTCTGTCGGCGAAATTGTCGGCGGATCGGGAGGTTGACAGGCTGTTAATCCCAGCAAACCGATTAGAAGGGCAGCCCCGCGCCCAATTGATAATTTTAATTGTAACCGCTGCCTCAATTTCGATCGCTCCGCTGCTATTTTCTCTCCTCCCAGTGTAGGGTAAGGGGTCGCCCCTTGACCGGTTGAAAGTAGTTCACTCGCTAGTTTTGCTGGGAAAAACCCCCGGTTGAACGGTGAGAGTTTGTTGTTTACCCCTGCGGTTAATCTCGATTTCCAGATTACCACCGATCGCACTGGTTTCTACACCTTGCTGCACATCGGCGGCGGTTTTAACGGGGTTTCCTGCCACAGTTTCGATGATATCACCCGCTTGCATTCCGGCTTTTTGAGCGGGGGAATTTTCCACCACTCGCAGGACGATTACCCCTTCATTTTGGTCAATATTAAAGTTTAATTCTTTAGTTTCGTTCAATTGCTGCCGTAATTCTGGGTTTAGCGTCACCATGTGGATACCGATGTAGGGATGTTCCGCTTTACCCTTGCTAGATAGCTGTCCCGCCACTTTTTGGGCGGTTTCGATGGGAATAGCAAACCCTAAACCCTGGGCATCGGCCCGAATTGCCGTATTAATGCCGATAACTTCCCCCTTGGCGTTTAGCAACGGGCCGCCGGAATTGCCGGGGTTAATAGCGGCATCGGTTTGAATAAAACGAACCCGTTTATCGGGAACCCCCACTTCGCTGCTAGTGCGTCCTAGGGCGCTAATAATGCCCACTGTCACCGTATTATCTAAGCCCAGGGGATTGCCAATAGCGATCGCCCACTCCCCGGGGATTAAAGTTTCGGCCTTGCCAAAAGTCACCGTCGGTAAATTTTTCGCCTCGATTTTCACCAGGGCCACATCGGTCATATTGTCAACCCCCAGGACTTTACCTTGATGAGTTTGACCGTTTTTCAAAGTCACTTTTACTTGGGTTGTCCCTTCCACCACATGGGCATTAGTTAAAAGTAGTCCATCTGTACTAACAATAAACCCGGAACCGGTTCCCCGTTCCAAATGCTCCCTGGGAATCGGCACTTCATTACCAAAAAAGCGCCGAAAAAAGGGCTGTTTAAATTCTTCGGGAATTTGGTCGGCCACTTCCCGGGCCGAGTCAATCCGCACCACCGCCGGCCCGACTTTCTGCACGGCCTGGGCGATAAAATTAACATTGCCGTCGTTTTGGGGAATAACAGGGAGAGAGAGGGAAGCGGGGAGGATTGCCGGCGGTTTATTTACCTCTAGGGGCGCTTTTCTGCTTAAATACTGATTTCCTAGCACACCCACAGTACCGCCTAGGGCGAGTAATCCCAGTGAAATCCCCAATCTTGTCAATAAACCCATAAGCTCTAGCCCTAAAATGTCGTGTGCGGTGGAATCGGCGCCAAACTTACCTACAATTATAGGCTGTCTTTTTTGTCGGTAGGGAAGAATCAATGGGAACTTACCCCGTTCACCCGTCTTCTTTTAGCGGTAAAATCACGAAACAGCTATGAGAATCTCAGTTCATGCAATTGTTTGATCGCATCCGTTTAGGGATAGCCGTAGCGGTGGCTAAAACCGTTACTGCTGTGGTTAAAGGACTCCGTTTAGGGGCTGCCAGCGTCTTGCCGGGGGAAATAGCCCGTCGTCTCCATCCCCGTTTGTTGCCGCTACTCTGTGGGCAAGTCCGAGGGGGGGTAATCTTGGTGGTTGGCACGAATGGAAAAACTACCACTTCCCTACTCCTAAGAACTATTCTAGAGCGTCAAGGGGCAAAAGTCACCCATAATACCACTGGGGCGAATTTAATTAATGGTTTAATCACTGCTTTATTGGCCGATGCCAATTTATTCGGCACTTTAAAGGCTGATTATGCCATTTTAGAAGTGGATGAAAATATTCTCCCTTTGGTTTTAAAAGATTGTCGTCCTCGCGCTATTTTAGCTCTCAATTTGTTTCGCGATCAACTCGATCGCTATGGGGAAGTGGATACGATTAGTCGCCGTTGGCAAGGGGCCATATCTCCCCTACCCACCGATACTTTAGTGATTCTCAATGCTGATGATCCGACCCTTTCCCATTTGGGTCAACAACTGCCCCAAAGAGTTGTATATTTTGGCTTAAGTGAGCCGGAATTATATCTAGAAGAAATTCCCCACGCTGTGGATTCTATTTACTGTCCTAAGTGTGGCGCTTCTTTGGATTATCGTGGGGTTTATCTCTCCCATTTAGGGGATTTTAGTTGTCCTAGTTGCGGCTTTAAAAAGAGTAGTCCTGCTTTTCATAGTCACGATTGGCCGCAGATTTTAATCGGTGTTTATAATAAATATAATACTTTAGCGGCGGGTTTAGTAGCCCAGGAATTAGGGATTAAAGATCGAGAAATTTTTGAGACAGTTCAGGGTTTTAAAGCGGCTTTTGGTCGAGCGGAAGAATTAGAAATTGAGGGTAAAAAAGTTAGAATTTTACTGTCTAAAAATCCTGTGGGTATGAATGAAACAATTCGCGCAGTGGCTGATATTTTACAGAAAGAAAAGTCTTCTACTACTCTCTTAGTTCTCAATGATCGCATCCCCGACGGTACGGATGTTTCTTGGATTTGGGATGTGGATACGGAAAAATTAACCCGTTTGGGAACAACTTTAGTAGTAACGGGCGATCGACTTTATGACATGGCTTTACGCTTACAATATAGTCAGGATAGTCTCGCTTATCCCGTTAATTTAATTGTTGAATCCGAGCTAAAAAAAGCGCTCCAAATTGCCCTTAATAACACCAAAAATGAGGAAACTTTACATATTTTACCCACCTATTCTGCTATGTTAGAAGTACGAGAGATTCTCACGGGACGAAAGATTTTGTAGAAATTAGAAAAGGGGGACATAAGCGCAAGCTTACATTAGCTTTTTTTGTGAGATGCTTACACGCAGTTGTTCAGATATTTGTAATAATTTTTGATATTTCTACAAACTTGAGATGCAGTCCGTCTCCTGTCTCCTGTCTCGGAGTCTCCTGTCTCGGAGTCTCCTGTCTCCTGTCTCCTGTCTCCTGATTAAAAATTATGCAAGAAATAGAACTAAAAATCGGCTGGTTGTATCCGACCTTAATGAGTACCTACGGCGATCGAGGTAATGTTATTACTATTCAAAGAAGATGTCAATGGCGTGATATTCCTGTGACAATTATTCCCCTAGATGCTCAAACAGAAGCCGAGACATTTTATCAAGTAGATATAATTGTTGGGGGTGGGGCGCAGGATCGGCAGCAGGAGATCGTTATGCGGGATTTACAGGGGAGAAAAGCAGCGGCGATGAAAGAACAATTATCGGCAGGAATACCGGGAGTTTTTACCTGTGGTTCCCCACAATTATTAGGACATTATTACGAACCAGCTTTCGGTCAAAGAATCGAGGGATTAGGATTATTAGACCTAGTAAGTAAACATCCCGGCCCCAATGCAAAACGCTGTATCGGTAACGTGGTTTTTGAAATTACTGCCTCCCCCTTAGCGGAGGAAATTAAAGCTATGACTGGGGAAAAACCGCTAGTAATTGGTTTTGAAAATCACGGGGGTCGTACCTATTTACAAACCGTTTCTCCCTTAGGAAAGGTGATTACCGGTTACGGAAATAACGGAGAGGACGGTTATGAAGGGGCATTTTACCACAATGCGATCGCTACCTATGCCCACGGTCCCCTACTACCCAAAAATCCCTTTTTAGCCGATTGGTTAATCAGAAAAGCTTTAGAACAAAAGTATCAAAAACCCGTTTTTTTAACAAAACTTGATGATTCTCTGGCCCTGAAAGCAAGATTTGCCATGTTTGAACGACTAGAACTAACCGGCGTGACCAATAAAGCCTAAACTGGTCATATACACTTATGGCAGGAGATAGTCAAACTAGCCATTAAGAATTTTAATTGTGGCAGCTTATGAAATTATGACTGGAAAAATTATCGATCGTCAAACGGCGGGGTTTCTCGTCCTCATCATTCCCCTAGCGGTGCTAATCATCCTTGTTTTTACCGCTTGGCCATTGATCCTACTTGTCTTCTTCTTAACTCTGGCAGTCAAGGTGTGGCAAGACTATCGCTGGTCAAAATTATCGACGGTGATTAACCCCTATTTCAATCAACTTTTACAGGACAATCAAGGTTGTCTCACCCCGATTGACCTATCGGCAAAAGCCAATCTCACGGCCAAATTAGCCAGACAATTTTTAGACAAAAAAGCTGAGGAATTTGGGGCGCAAAAAAAAGCTGTAGGCGATCAGGGTATGGCCTATTACTTTATCACCGCCAGTACCTTGGGTAGTATTTTTGATGAGAGTGACCCCTCTTTAGAACAAATAGGGGAAAAACAAATTCCTGCGATTACTGCATCGAGATTCCCTCGGACCAATTTAGAGCAATCGCAGGAGACTAAATCCCCCCTGATTGTCGCCGAGAAAAGCGAAAATTCCGTCCCGGAGGTTCCTGTTATTTCCTCCTCCCAACCTCTGACTAATTTAGGTAAATTATTTGAGGAAAAAGAGGAAGAAAATACCGCAGCGATCGCTGTTCAAGAAACGGTAATTCAAGAACCGGAGGAGATAATTAATCCTAGTTTGAACAGTCCTGACAGTTCTTTATCCCAATCAGAATCAGAAGTTAGGGAAGAATCTCTAGCCACTGTATCTGAAACCATCTCATCGATGAGTTTGGCGGATTTGGCTAAACGTTTAGGAGTTACCCCAGCCGTTTTGGGTAGAAACAAAAAAAATAAATCGGAAGCAGAATTTGCCGATTGGAGTCGCATCAGAGATCCCGATGGTATTGCTTGGAAATTTGACGCAAAAAACTCCTTATTTGTGGTCAGCTGATAGGGAATTTGTTTTGTTTTTTAGACAGGCTCAATGCCTGTCTTTTTTGGCTCTACGTCCGACCCCTGTTTCATCTACAAAATTGCCTTCAAGCACCAAAATCTCTTCACCACCGGGATGTCCATGCAGCGGGAAAAAACCACCGGGATAGAATCGAGTCAGCATTGTTACTGGATGATCCTGGATTTCATGGTCAGACTCGAAACAGCCAAACCAAATTCCAGTAAAGTTTGTCTGAAACCAAGTTAATCGTGTGGGAAGCACAGATGTGCGACTTATTGACATACTCCCACCGTCAAGCTAGGCTGTGACGGGGGATTCTTGACCTATCACTATCGTAAATTCCTTGTTCAACGAGACAGCTTAGATTCTCAATGTCTCCACTGAAACCCCAGAGGCCGGACTCTCCCAAGGCGTTTGGGTCGGTTTCTGTTTGCCCAACAGTACCGTTGAGATGATTTCCCAAATATTGCCACCCTTTTTTAAGAATATTTATTGCTGCATTATGATCCCTATCTAAGATTGTTTTACAATTGGGGCATTGATGAGTAAGTGCAATCGCCTATCTTGTAGTGGACTGTTTCAGTTAAAATAGGGCAATAGATTTCGGCTTAAAGTCTTAGATTATAGAATTTATAGCATTTTTCTAATACACCAAATTAGCTGAAACAGTCCAGTAGGGTGCGTTAGTGATAGCGTAACGCACCCATTTTCTTAAGATGGTGCGTTACGGCGCGATAATAATTTAATTATTAACAAATTTCCTTTAAATACGCGCAAACACGCACCCTACAAGCTGATTTAAGAGAAGTAGAATCCTTTATTTAGTCAATGGTTAACATATAATTGAGTTAAGACATTCTCACTCAACGATTTTCCCTATGGCACAAGGTCAGGAACCGAACGATAAAAATTATGAAGTGGAGCGTCAATTGAGGAGTCTTAATCGGCGCCTGGAGCGTCTGGAAGATACCCAAGTGACAGGAAGAGAGCTAAACCGGAGTTTTGATCGAGTCTATGAGGAAATTGATCATCTTGAAGATAAAGTTGATCGGCTTCAATCGAATTTTGAAGAGTTTCGTGATGAGATTAACCAAAAATTAGATACGATTTTACAACATATTACGGGCATCAATTAAATTGACAGCGATCATCAATAAAGTATTATCGTAGGTTGGGTTGAACGATAGTGAAACCCAACACTTTTAAATAATTGAGTTGGGTTTCGTTCCTCAACCCAATCTACAGATTACTAAAAATTGTTGATAAGTAACAATTTTAGTTATTCCAAATTGTTGCAAAATTAATAAATGTTGATCGCCTGTAATTAAAAAGTCAGCTTGACTATCTTTGGCTAAGGCTAAAAGGTAGTTATCTTTAGCATCTCTACAGATATTAATTTTTGATTTAGTCTCAATACATAACCCAATTATGCTTAAAAGTTCAAGTAATTCTTGAACTTTACTTTTGGGAAAATGCTTTTGTAATTTTGGTCTTTTGGTAACAAGGTTAATCTCATTAAGTAGCTGTGGAGAAAAAATCGGCACAAGAGTTTTGGCTAACTGTTTACCAATAAGAAAGCTAATCCAAAGGTTAGTATCAATAATAACTTTAATCGGTGGCTTGTTGTCCATAAATTTCAGCCCTAACTTCCTCCACTTCTTCGGTAATTGTCTCTAGGGAAAGCTCATCAGTTTTAAAGGTTTCTAAAAGTTGGGTTAATTTGTGATTTAAAGTTTCTTTTTCGAGTTCTTTACTGAGTTTTATTTTGTCACTTTCTGGGAGTTGTTTAACCAAATCTAAAATCTGGTCAAAGTTTAAGGTTAGTTGGTAAGTTTTTTGGTTCATTTTCTCAAATTATTGTTTATTGATAAAGTTTAATTGCTCGCAGTGCATACTCAAAACAACGTTCCCGAATATCTATTTGTTTCTTCTATTCTTTTTGATAATTCATAATTCATAATTCAAAAGAAAGGTCTGGTTCAGCCTCTATACAACCGATAAAATCAGACCAATCTTCTGTTCGCTGCTCTTTCATTTCCTGTGGGTTGGGAGAATATCGTTTTTTGAGAATATCTACAAGTTCAAGAATAGTCTGTTGTGCGTCGAGGGGAAGAGACGCAATATCTTCTTCAATTGTTTCTAGGTTTATCATTGTCATTGTTTAAATGCGCGACAGCTTATTCTCATTGTAGCAAATTACTGAAACAATTAGGCTGAAACTAATTCAAATTTAACCTTTATTTTTAGGGCTGTAGCGATGAGATTTAGCAACAAAAAAGAGTTTCCTTCATAGTCAGCATTTTCTAAGGCTTCAATAATAGATTCATCAGTATTAATTAATTCTGCTAAAGCTTTTGTTGAAAGATGATGTGTTTCCTTAATCTTAAATATTTTTCTGGCTACTTCGTCATCAATACGAGCCTTTTCTAATTCTAATTGACGTTCTGGATTATTAGCATAATAACGTTGGTAAAGAATTTGTAAGCCATCGGCTGTCGTTTGGTGTGTATTCATATCAACTCCTGAAAATAGGTGTGTAATTCGGGATTTTTTTCAAATTTAGCTTTGTTTTTAATTGCTTGCTCGATTTCCAGTGGTAGAACTTCTTTTTCTTTAATTATACCATGAGAAATGACCACAGCTTTGTTTTTATAAAAGAAATAAAGAATTCTATAATTTATTCCTTTAAAATTAACTCTCAATTCATAAATTTTGTCCCGCAAAAAGTCTGCTTCTGGTCTGCGTAATTCATATCCTAGTTCTGCCAGTCTTTGTAATTTGATAAAGCATTTGTTTTGAGCTTTGCCAGGAAGACTATCAAGCCATTCTATAATTGGTATATTACCTCTTTCATCTTGGTAAAAAATAAGTTGTATTTTTGGCATATTAAAGCTTTTATATATGTGAGTTTTCTAACAAATGATAAATTAAATAGTGTCAAGTATCGAGTTCCCCAAAAGCTGATGTTTACATGAGCAAAACCCCTCAAATTAGACTTGACAAAAAACCTGAGATCGTTATATTCTACAGGTAACAAGCTTTTAAACGAGAGAGCCACGCCCCACGCACCAATTATATCATTCATTCTACCTGAATATCAAACAGGAACTAGAAACCTGTTACTAGGGAGAGATTACTGCGGGGGGGATATTCGGTAGCAGTTAAATAATCATAATAAAAACCACAGAGGACACAGAGGACACAGTGGCGGCTCTTGTCGGGTGCGTTAGTGATAGCGTAACACACCAATTTTCTTAAGATGGTGCGTTACGGCGCGGTAATAGTTTAATTATTAACAAATCTCCTTTAAATACGCGCAAACACGCACCCTACAAGCTACTAACAAGGCTCATTTTGACTCGTTGATTAAGGGCAGTGGCAATTTTTTGTAGCATTATTAGGGGATTGTCTTGATAGTCAGCGTCTTCTAGATCTTCAATAACGGATTGCTCAACATGGATTAGGTCGGCTAGTTGTTGTTGAGTTAATCCAGCATTCATACGAGCGTCATAAATCAATTGTGCGATTTCTGAGTTGAGGGATTCTAGGGCAATTTGTTCTTTGATTGTGGGATCGTCTGCAATCATTTGGTGAATGATTTTTACGGCATCTGTGGTTTTAGGCATTGTTTATTTCTCCTTGATAAGTATGAAGTTCTGGATTTTGTTTAAATTGTGCTTTTCTTTGGATAATTCTCTCGATGTCTTGTGAGGGAACGGCGGAAGTTTTTTTGATAAGAGCATGACCAATAATTGCTATATTTTGACCATGATAAAAATAGAGGATTCGATATTGTATGGTTCCCTGTTTGGCTCTAAGCTCCCAGATATCATTTCTGAGATAATCGGCAGCAGGGCGGCGCAGTTCATGACCTTGTGCGGCAAGTTGTTCGATTTTGGTTATACATTTGGCAAATCCTTTTTTATCAGTTTTGAGTAATTTCTGAAGCCACTCAACAACGGGTGAGATGCCTTCTGCTTCTTGATAAAAGATGATTTTTGTCTTTGGCACGTTTCTTTTGAAATAGTATGCGATGAAAAATCAATAAATGTAATCAGGTGATGGTAATGGGTATCGAATTGCTGGATAGCTCATAACCTCGTTGAAAAGAATTATGCGATCGCCCCTTGTTTATCCCCTAAATTAAACTTAGAAATTCCGCGATAATAGACATCAACATCGTTAAGTATCGAGTTCCCCAAAAGCTGATGTTTACATGAGCAAAATCCCTCAAATTAGACTTGACAAAAAACCTGAGATCGTTATATTCTACAGGTAACAAGCTTTTAAACGAGAGAGCCACGCCCCACGCACCGATTATATCATTCATTCTGCCTGAATATCAAACAGGAACTAGAAACCTGTTACTAGGGAGAGATTGCTACGGGGGGATATGCGGTAGCAGTTAAATAATCATAATAAAAACCACTCCAGACACAGTAGCGGCTCTTGTAGTGGACTGTTTCAACTAAAATAGGGCAATAGATTTCGGCTTAAAGTCTTAGATTATAGAATTTATAGCATTTTTCTAATACACCAAATTAGCTGAAACAGTCCAGTAGGGTGCGTTAGTGATAGCGTAACGCACCAATTTTCTTAAGATGGTGCGTTACGGCGCAATCATAATTTAATTATAACAAATCTCCTTTAAATATGCGCCTAACACACCCTACAAGCTACTTAACGGTGTTAACTCCCTACAAGAATTTAATTGGAAACACCTAATTCTTTTAGTCTATCCAGAGAGTTTTGATACCAAGTTTGATTATTTTGTTGTCGATGAAGTTGGGATGCTTGGCGAAAATCCTTAATTGCCTTTTCATTGTCATTTAATTCTTTGTATATTAAACCGCGATTATAGTAGGGAACAGCAAAGTCAGGATTGAGTTTAATTGCTTGATTGTAGTCGGCAATCGCGCCTTGCTTATCTCCTAAATTATACTTAGCCCATCCGCGATTATTGTAGGGAAAAGCAAAGTCGGGATTGAGTTTAATGGCTTGATTGTAGTCCTTGATCGCCCCTTGTTTATCTCCTAAATTATACTTAGCCCATCCGCGATTATTGTAGACATCAGCATCATCAGGATTGAGTTTAATCGCTTGATTGTAGTCTGCAATCGCTCCTAGTTTATCTCCTAAATTAGACTTAGCACTTCCGCGATCATAGTGGGCATTAGCATAGTCAGGATTGATTTGAATTGCTTGATTAAAGTCCGTGATAGCCCCTTGATTATCTCCTAATTTATACTTAGCAACTCCATTATTATAGTAGGCTACAGCATCGTCAGAATTGAGTTTGATCGCTTGATTTTGATCCGCAATCGCCCCTTGATTATCTCCTAAATTATAATTGCCTATACTGTAAATTGCTAGTCCGATCACCCCCCCAAATACAATCATCCCAATGCCGTTATATAGCCATTTACGTCTAGTTATTCCTGATGGATTCTTAATTTTTCTCTGAGGAGGAGGTGAAACGGGGGGAGGTTGTACTACAGATCTACTTGAGGGAGGATTATTCAACACTGTCAGAACTTCTGAAGCTGATTGATAGCGCTGACTAGACTTATCTTCTAACATCTTGTTGAGGAGATTCGCTAAAAAATCACTAATTGATCTTTTTTGCGATTTTAATACCGATTGCCATAACCATCGCCGCTGATTCACATCATAGACCGAATCAGGCAAATTACTGTTACTTTGGGGGAAACATCCTGTTAATAAACGGACACAGGTAGCGGCTAAACTATATAAATCACTAGCGGCGACTGCACTGCCCATGATATGTTCATAAGCAGCATAACCCGGAGTATATAAACCTGTCCCCATTTGGGAGGTTTGCTCTTTAATTCCCCCAAAATCAATTAACATCAATTTACCGTCACTCCGACGACGCATCAGATTATCCGGTTTGATGTCACGATGGATCAATCCTTTAGAATGGAGATAGACAAGGACTGGTAATAATTGCTGTAATATTTCCTTGATTTTCTGTTCACTAAATCTTCCTTCTCTTTGATACTCTTGAAGCAGGGTTTCTCCTTCAATAAACTCCTGCACTAAATAGAGGGAGTTCCCCTGAGAGAAGTAATCATAAACGGTGGGGATTTGTTCGTATTTTAATTCGTCTAATTTTTCCGCTTCTCTTTGAAATAACTCCTTAGACTTCTCCAGAGCAGCTCCCTGCATTTGAGCGATAAATTTTTTAATAACCCGGGGTTTTTGATTAAAATTCAAGTCCTTAGCTTGATAAGTTCTACCGAATGCGCCTTCGCCTAATACTCCGACAATGAGATAACGGCTATGAAAAGAATATGATTGGCTAGTTTGGCTTAAATTTCCGCCACATCCTTGACAATAGCTATAATGAGTCGGATTTTGAGGATGGGAACATTCGGGATTGAGACAGTAGAGGATACTCATAAATCATCTGGAGGAATTTGATTAAGTACCTAAAAAAAATTGATGATCTCATTGAGAGAAGATGTGTAGGCTCCCTTAGGCGGTTACAAATCCGGTCAAAAAACCAAAATTAACAATCCGCCGTAACGCACCAATTCTATCATTAATTCTACCTGAATATCAAACAGGAACCAGAAGCCTGTTCCGCGGCAGTGGGAGTTAGGGGTTGCTAACAGGGGGAACAGTGATGACAAAGCGGATAACAGTTCCGATAACTGCTGTTGCCAAGATGGTGATTAATGCCCAAATTTGGGCTTTCTGGGAGCCTTTAATCTCTTTTAAATCACCTTGTAAGGTGTTGAATTCTCCCTGTAATGCCTTGAGGTCTCCCTTGACTTCGGCCTCGAATCTGACTTGAACAATCCTGATCTCTGTGACATCTTTCTGGAGCGCGTCTAGCTTCTGATTGGTCTCTTTAAGATTCTGATTAATCTGGTCTAGGATTTTTCCTAAATCGGTTTCGATGGTGGGGCCGCTCATGGGTTAGACTCCTAATTAATTGGTGCTGTTGTTTCTGACTTAGATTTCAGTGTTTGAACAAATTGTAAAACTTTTTGTTGCTTTTCCAGTGTCAGTTCTCGCCATTGTTCAAGTATTTCTTCTTCTTTACCCATAAATACCTCGCTCTTCAATTATGAATTGTTGGGTTTTGAGCAAGGCTCATTAATAAAAACCACTCCAGACACAGAGGAAACAAAGATCATATCATTTTGGGTTTGCGGTGGACGTTGTAGAATAGAGAAAACCTACTACGCTGATAGATACCATGCCCTCTCCTGCTATTACCACGATCATCAAGATGGTTGAGTCTCTGCCTGATGAGCTTCAAGAGCAGTTAGTAGAGTACGTTCGAGCTTATATTGCAGAAATTGAAGAAGAAAAACGATGGGATCAGTCGTTTAAACAGACGAAGAATAATCTAGTCGCAGCAGCCCAAAAAGCCAAAGAAGAGATTGCAGCAGGATTGTCCGCACCGAGTTGATTTTCCTTGAGGATGTTTATGGTGATAACTTTAGCACTCCTAGCCTGTGTTAGCCGAGCGCCTAACGGACTATAAATTACATAGCATAGCGACTTTTTTCGGAAGTATCAAAGCGAGCAAGCGTAATTTTTTTGGCGAGGATAGAAGTTTTTTGCGGCAAAAAAACAGAACGTTGCCGGAAATATTCGCTAAAATATTGACGGTAGAGAGGACAACTGACTCGGCAAAACTTACCTTGTCGGTGAATTAGTCCGAGACTTTCTAGGTGAAAAGCGGCAATTAAATCAATTTCTATGTCTTTTTCTGCCATCACCACCTTAGCAAAGATAGCCGCTAAATTGCCTTTTAAGTATTGTAGATGCGAAAGTAAACGTTTAAGATGGTCTGCAAAAATATTACTTTCCTCCTCGATAGAAGTAGCTAGAATGGTTTCTAGGGTACAATTACCCCGATCAATATGATAGCAAGCAAGACGAATTAAATAGGGATTACCCCCTAGAAATATCCGTAATTTTTCGCAGTCAAAATTCTGATCTAATCCCTGTCTTTGACTTAATTCTCGTACTTGTGCGCTGGTAAAATTAGGCAATTCGATCGGTAAACCAAGACTGAAAGGAGATTGATAGGTATCTGAGGTTTTATCAAGCTCCTGTGCAGGGGAATAGGCAACAATTAAACGTAATTTTTGCCAGAGGGGTTTGTTTTTGCCTTCCTCGTGCCAGAGGTGGAGAATACTAAAAAATTCTTCCCTTAGCTGTGGATAGGGGAAAAGATATTCAAGATCATCAAAGGCAATCACTAAAGGGCGATCGAGATGGGAGAGAATATGCTTTTCTAGATAGATTTTACAGTTAATTTTACCACCTAAGAATTCATCCCAATCCTCTGGGAGATGATTGTCTAAATCTAACTGGCGACTAATACTAACACAAAGCCAACGCAGCCAGTGATTTAAATCTTGAAAAATTGATCTTTCTGCTAACCGAAAACTGAAATAAAGGGTATGGTATTGCTGTTGTTGTGCATGATTAATAATTCTAGTCATCAGGGAAGTTTTTCCCATTTTTCTGGCCGCATTAATCCGGATCAGACTACCCCCGCGCAATATCTCTTGATAACAAGTCTGTTCTAGATTATTTCTGTTGATATAAAAGGGGGAATTGAGGGGGACTTGTCCCTCTGGTAACTCAGGCAATAGTTGAGGATTAATAGTGTTAGTTTCTGGTAGGTTAGGACGATAATAATCGCTATTTTCTAAAGTTAAATTAAAAGCTTGAAAACAATGTTTCAGGGTTTGTTTATCCACTCCCGATTCACAAGCAAATACCTTCATCAGAGTATCTACCCCTAAAAGAGTTTTCTCGCTGAGGACTTCTAGGGTGAAACGATGACCGCGATTATCCCGATACTCCGCTTCTTGTTTGGCAGTAAGTAATTTTTCTAGTCCCGTGGAGGTGAGGATAACCCCGCGTCTGCGGCGCTGTTTTTCTGGTTTTTCCATGAGAGTTTTTCCCTGTCCTGAACTCAAACTCTGCACCCCTAGAGGTTTTGAGTTTCCTATAGACTTCTCCTCAACAGGAAAACAATCAATTCCGTAATTTTACTGGTTTAGCCATCGAGAACCTAGGAAAAATAACCAGACCACTTATTTTCTTCCCCGTCTGAGTTATTTCTGGGATAGGGGTAAATCTTAGCCTACTTGCTGACGATAGCTATTCATTTCTAGGCTATCTTCCCCATAAAGATCCTCAATGTGTTCATGACAACAATCGATCGCAAATTGATCGAATTCTCCCGGTGCAATTTGATACATTTTGGCAAAAATATCGGGTTGAACACGACAAAATTCTGGTCTCTGGTCATAAATGGTACAGAGACGGGTTTGGCGATCAAAGTGTATACACCAACCTTCTTCCCCCACCATGCTGAGATATTGACTTAATTGTGCGGGAGTCAGATATTCTTCTAAGTCAGGACGCTCATCGGGATTTAGTTGACAACAAGCTCCACAATTTTTAATACATTTCCAATTGGCCATATAACCGGTGTGCCACGATGAATTAATCCTAGTACCTACTGACTAGCTTACCAGCAATCAGTCCCAATTTTGCCTTCCAGCAGCAATTCCCCTCAATAGTTTTAATCTAACCCGGCGATCGGGAGTGAAAGCTTGACGAGGCAAGGATCGAATAAAATGGGCGTTGTAAGGGTCGAACTTACGGCATCCTGCTTGTAAGGCAGGCGCTCTACCACTGAGCTAAACGCCCGAATTAATTTCGTACTTTCTCAGTATAACATATATTTTCAAAAAAGTATATTATTTTTTTGAGCGAGTTAATTTTTTTCCGATGCCCTCTGGTCGAACTCACGATCGCATTACCCTAATTCTGCTGCCACCGATTGCGGGGGCGAGTTTTTTGGTCAGTGGCAGTGGTAAATTAACCCTATTACTGTTGGCCAGTTATTTGTTTAGCGGATTTCTGTTTGGACCGGATCTTGACATCCACTCGGTACAATACAAACGTTGGGGTTATCTGCGCTGGTTGTGGCTACCCTACCGTTCCATGATCCGTCATCGCGGTTGGTTATCCCACGGTTTATTGATCGGCACAATTTTTCGGTTATTTTACTTCGGTAGTTTTCTTTTACTAGCGGCGATCGTCATCATTCCGATCCTGCAAAGTTTCTGGGGTATAGACTGGGATTGGCGACTGTGGCCGCAGCAAGCGCTCGCATTATGGCAACAGTATCCCCGGGTAGCGATCGCTATTTTCCTGGGTTTAGAATTAGGGGCGATGAGTCATAGTTGTAGTGATTGGATCGGATCGGCCTACAAACGTTCTCGAAAAGTGGCTCAAAAACCGGTAAAAAAGAAAAAACGTTAATAGTCCGCGTCCACAATTTCTAATTAGCCTTACTTTTATATTCTTGCCAAGTTTTCGGACTGATAAAGAGAGTTCCTTTTTCTTGCTTGTCGGGAAACTGGATATAATTTTTCTCTAAATAATCCTTGAGTTTTGGTGATTGCAGAAATTCCTTTTCAAATCGATAGAGAAAAACCAAATCGGGCTGTCTTTTTTCGATAACTTCTAGGATAAAATTCCCATCAAGATTCTGATTGATAAATCTCTTTCTGGTGATGACGGCAGTTTCTGGGGGTGTTTTCAAGAAATATTGATATATATAGTGAGGATTATCGGTTAACAGAAGTTTATCGGAGTTTTTAAATTTTTCAAACACAGCTTCTGCTAAAAGAGGTTTATACCTTTTATTAAATTGAACATAGGCATTAATTGAGGGATCACGATTGGTGATTATTCTTAAGGTATTAAAGAGAAATTGACCAGACAGTGGTAGAAAAATCAGCATTTTGAGAACTAATTCCCGGGTTATTTTTCGATTTTGCCTAAATTCCCCGAGACTATCACTAATTTTTAACTGTTCGACAAACAAGGCAATTATCCAAACGGCGGGAATAATTAAGTGGATATAATAATGAGGCCAAATTGGGGCAACTGTGGCAAATCTAAATAGATTAGAACCTAACCAGACCAACGGCGGTAAAAGTGGTATTATATTGCGAGTAAAAACCATCGCTATAATAGCGATTACTGTGACGATCAGATAAATTGGTTCGTACTTTAGGGCGCTTTGCAAGAGAGTCCATAAGGTGAGATTTTCTTGAGCGAAACTAGCGGCAACACTGACATGAGATTTAATGATATTTGCGTAGGAAAAAGGAAAAATAGTCAGGGAACCCAAGACAAAGACTAAAACGACAGCGACTGACCAAATAACAATATCAATGATTCTTTTAATAAAACTATTCTGTTGATTAAGAAAAATAATTAAAGCTACAGTTGGGATAATAGTAATGCCTGAAAGTTTAATTTGCAGGGAAAAAACGAAAGCAATGGCACTGAGTAAATACAGCCCATACTTAAGCTTACCCGTGAATTGAAGGGCTTTAAAGATAATAAAAATACTTAAGATTGTAAAAAAAAGTGAGGGTAATTCCCGCAACATTGTCGTTGACAGGTTAATATACACTGGACAGGTTGAGAGAATGAATACTGATAAACAAGAGGCCAATATTCCGCAATTAACTCTCAGAATTAGATAAAAAATTACTAACATAATTGTGGACAAAGAAAGCACCATAAGGCGGGCGGCATAGAGAGTAAATCCTGTCACGCTTAACCAACCATTTAGTAAAAGAGATAAACCCGATAAATGATCGTGCCAAACTTGTTCGTAGAGATGATAACCTTGTTTAGTGACGTAGGCAAGTACCATGGCCACCGCTTCATCAAAATTAAGGATATAGGGATAATGAAGCGGGACTTTCCAGAAAACAATTCCTAGGAAAAAAACTGCAATGGCAATTAATGCCATTAAATCAAAACGATAAGATTTCTTATTCATAACTTTTTCTGGACAAGAATTGCTGCGTATCTTATCACAGATTGAGACATCAGTTATGGGTTAAAAAAGATACCAAGATTACTTTTCGGAACTACGCCCTAAATCTTTAGATCTATGATAGGCCGCCACCACTGCCTCGATAATAGTCGATCGAAAAGAGCCTTTTTCTAATTGTCTCACCCCGGCAATCGTCGTTCCCCCGGGGCTAGTGACGCGATCCTTTAATTCACCCGGATGTATGGCCGATTCTTTTAATAGGGTTGCCGTCCCCAAAACTGTTTCTAGGGCCAATTGAGACGCGATCGCTCGCGGTAATCCGGCCGCCACACCACCATCGCTTAAAGCTTCCACCATCAAGGCCACAAATGCCGGGCCCGATCCCGATAATCCCGTTACCGCGTCCATCAAAGCTTCGGGAACTTCCACCACCGTACCGACCGCAGCAAAAATATCTCTGGCTACGGCCAGATGTTCCGGTTCCGCATGACGACCGGGTGCGATCGCTGTAACCCCTTGTCCCACCGTGGCGGGGGTATTAGGCATCGTCCGGATGACGGGGCGATCGGGAAAGCCCATTTCTAAGCGATTGAGGGTAACTCCTGCTAAAATCGAGATAATCAAGGGTTTTTCGGGTATTCCCAGCAAACTATTCACTACTTGCTCTAAAATTTGCGGTTTTATCGATAAGATTAACACCTCAGTTGCTCTAGCGGCTTCCCGGTTATCCTCACTGACTTGTACTCCGTAGGTATTAACCCAAAAGTTGCGCCGTTGGGATTGGGGTTCACTGACTAACACCGTTTCGGGACTATAAATATTTTTTTTTAATAAACGGCTGAGAATGGCCTCGGCCATCACTCCACCGCCAATAATTCCTAAACGAATAGACACAGTATTATTTAAAGTAAAAAGTAAACAGAAAAAAAGGCAGATTTAGAGGTCTTACCCCCAAAAAAACGCATCCTCTCGAGAATCGATCGATTTTTAGCTTCGACAAACTTAACGAGAGGACTATGGGAGGATTCATTGAGCTAATCGACTGCTTTCGGCTCCCCAAGCAGCTGCGGGGGAAACGGGACGAGCCATTTTCGGGTTGTCGGTGATATCGTGAATAGTTCCGGAAAGGGTGCTAACTTTAACGCAGCTGGGGGTAAATAGGAAAATACTCTCACCGATGCGTTCTTGATGACCATCAATCGCGTAAGTGCCACCGGCGACAAAATCCACGGCTCTTTGTGCTTCTTCGGGATCCATGACGTTGAGGTTTAAAACCACCGATTTGCGTTCTCTCAGGGTTTGGATAACTTGGGGCATTTCCTCGAAGGAATGGGGCTCGATCACGACTACTTCTGCATTATTGTTGTTGATACCTGGCATACCGATCACGTTGCTTCTGTTGAGTCCCATAGATGTGGCTGTACTGAGATTTAAAGGTTCGCGTTGACGACGATTGAGGGGATCTTCTTCTTCGTTTTGATCCCTATCTTGGGGGGAGGACTTTTCCCAGTTCATTTCTTCGTAGTCGGTTTCGTCTTCGTCTTCTGGTTGTTCGGAGATGCCGACAAAATCTTTGAGTTTGGTAAAAATGTTGTTCACAGTCGAAGTGTCCTTCAAAAGATTTTTTAGGTGGTCTTGGCTAGAGTCGGGGTTATTTTAGTGGCCTTTAACAACTTTTGCTCTCACTTAGTACAGGAGAACTATTTTGTTCAGGGTTCGTCATTCTAGTCGTCTGGAGGCAGCGGTTAGTTCCCTCTTTTCAGTTATCAGTTATCAGGGGATAGTTTTCAGGGATTGGGAAAAAGTCAATTCCTCATTTCTAACCACCGGTTTCTAGACTGAACGCTGTAATCTTAAGATATATTGTCACCGATTATTAAAATTTCTAGGGTTTTTTTCTGTAAATTTACGGAGATGGTTCAGTAAATACGATCGCCGAAGATGCCAGTTCCCACCCGGATCAAAGTGGCTCCGGCCTTGATAGCCAGAGGATAATCGTTAGACATCCCCATGGATAGATGAGGCAGGCATAAACTAGAACTATTCTCGATTATTTGGGCTAAATCCCCGGTTTTTTCAAAGGCGGCTAACTTTTCCCCAGCCGATAATCCCTGGGGCAGAATTGTCATCAAACCCTGAATTTTTAGCTGTTGACAGTTGACTAAAGCGGGAATATCTGCTAGGAGTTCGTCCTTGTCCCAACCGAACTTATCGGGATCGGGGACAACTTTCACCTGTAGCAAAACTTGGGGATTAATCTCTAATTCCCCAGCTAGGCGATCGAGTCTTTGGGCTAATTTTAAACTATCGAGGGAATGGATTAAATCAAAAGATTCTAGGACTTTGCGGGCTTTATTTGCCTGTAGATGCCCGATAAAGTGCCAATAAATATCTGGGAGGTCTTTTAGTTCTTGCTGCTTCGAGATTGCTTCCTGTAGCTTACTTTCAGCAAAATCTCTCACTCCTGCCTGGTAAGCTTGACGGATATAATCGCTCGATACCTGTTTACTGACGGCAATCAGGCGCGTGGAGGGGGGTAGGGTAAGACGGATTGACTCGATACGACTAGCGATCGTCATGAACTAGACTGAAAAGGTTTGTTGATAAATTTGGTTGAGACTGTTAAATTCTTGCACATTACCGCGCCGTCGCCAATTCCGCAGCCGGTTTTCCACCAAAAGACGAGCATCGGAGCGACTAATCGGAGCGAACGAGACTTTTTTGGCTTCCACCGTCACCAGAAAAAAAAGACGTTGGGCATAAAGAGTGGTAAATAATTCCTGATGTTCTTCTAATAGACACACTCTGTACAATAGACCGAAAGTGGGATGATTGAGATAGGTTTCGTTACTCATTCAAGCGATCGCTAAAGGAAAAGGATTGAGCGAACTAGAAAATTTTTCAACAACAAAATCAAGCGGATGGCTCACAAACAACTGATTTTTCGGGGGTTTCCCTAGCCTGATCTTACCAGAATCCTTCAATGACAACTAACGATGCCAGTCTATGTCATGATTTCCTGAGTTTTCACTTTTTCCCTGTTAACGTGGATACATCTCGGTGACAACTTGTCACCATCAGAAATTAGCTCTGCTGCAAAAATCAAAGATTTTCCCTTAGCTGAGGAGACTCCCAGACTCCGAGACAGGAAGATAAAAAAGACAATAGACAACTATGATACCCATAAAAGCTAAGATTATCTCAAATTTATCTGGGTTTTTAGATATTTTGACCCGATAGCGGCGATCGGTGAACTGAAAACTCACATCTGATCACTGATAACTGATAACTGATCACTGAATCACTGATCAAATGCCCTAAGCTTGTATTAAGCCTTTTTTAACTTCAAATTCCTTTAACCTCAATCAATATGGATTTTTCTAGTCTTGTTGCCAGTCAGCTAAACGCCGGCGTTATCTGGCCCGAAGGAATCCTGATTATTACCCTGATGGTGATTTTAATCGGCGATTTAATCGTGGGACGAAGTGCCAGAAGTTGGCTGCCCTACGTTGCGATCGCTGGTCTGCTCGCTGCTGTGGTTGCTCTCTATTTTGCCTGGGACAATCCGAAACCAGTGGCCTTTTTAGGGGCTTTTGAGGGGGATAATCTCAGTATCGTCTTTAGGGGGATTATTGCTCTTTCTACCGCCTCCACAGTGCTGATGTCTATCCGTTATGTGGAACAAGCGGGAACCTCCCTAGCGGAATTTTTAGCCATTATGCTCACCGCGACCCTCGGGGGAATGTTCCTATCTGGCTCTAGTGAATTGGTGATGATCTTCATCTCCCTAGAAATGCTCAGTATTTCCTCCTATCTAATGACCGGTTACATGAAGCGGGATCCTCGATCGAACGAGGCCGCTTTAAAATACCTGTTAATTGGAGCTTCTAGTTCGGCGATTTTCCTCTATGGTGTTTCCCTTCTCTACGGTTTATCCGGAGGTGAAACCAGTTTAAGTGCCATTGCCCAAAAATTAACCGATGTTAACGGTGGTCAGTCCTTGGCCTTAGCGATCGCATTAGTGTTTGTGATTGCCGGTATCGCCTTCAAAATTTCGGCGGTTCCCTTTCACCAGTGGACTCCTGATGTGTACGAAGGTTCACCCACTCCCGTGGTGGCTTTCCTCTCGGTGGGTTCCAAAGCGGCCGGTTTTGCCCTAGCAATTCGCCTCTTAGTGACGGTTTTCGGTCTAGTGAGCGAACAATGGCGGTTTATCTTTATCGCCCTAGCAATTTTGAGCATGATCCTCGGCAACGTGGTCGCCTTAGCCCAAACTAGCATGAAACGGATGTTAGCCTATTCCTCGATCGGTCAGGCGGGTTTTGTCATGATTGGTTTAACCGCCGGTACTGACGCGGGTTACTCTAGCATGATTTTCTATCTGTTAATTTACCTGTTCATGAACCTAGGGGCTTTTGCCTGCGTGATTCTCTTTGCTCTGAGAACTGGAACCGATCAGATCGCTGAGTATTCGGGACTCTACCAGAAAGATCCGCTGCTAACCCTCTGTTTAAGCATCTGTCTGCTCTCTTTGGGGGGAATTCCGCCTCTAGCGGGCTTCTTTGGCAAGATTTATCTATTCTGGGCCGGTTGGCAAGCGGGACTTTATGCCCTCGTCCTCGTTGGTTTAGTCACCAGTGTGGCCTCGATTTACTACTATATCCGCGTGGTCAAAATGATGGTGGTCAAGGAACCCCAAGAGATGTCCGATGCGGTGAAAAATTACCCCGTTATCAATTGGACCCTTACCGGGATGCGTCCCCTACAGGTGGGTATTGTCCTCTCCCTAGTGGCGACTTCCCTGGCCGGTATCCTCTCCAATCCTCTCTTTACCCTAGCGACGGATTCCGTCACCACTACCCCCATCCTACAATCGGCGGCCCTGGCGACGCACATTTCCCGAGCGAATTGAGAATCTCTGTTGATTTATCGGCGTTGTCAGATCAGAATAGGAAAGATGCCATGCAATCCTTGCTATCAAAGTAATTTCAGTTCTGGGCTGATTCGGAGCATCTTTCAATTTGACAACGCCTATTGTAGGGCTAATTCATGAATTAGCCCTACAGCTAATCCGTTTTTAGTAATGTGATTAACTCTCAATTTGTTCTAAAATAGAGGCTAAAATATCTGGAGTTAATCCGTTAGCTTCTGCTTCATCATTAGCTTGATCCATAATTGTTGATAATCTCGCCGCTGCTTTTTGACGATATTTTTCTAATTCTAATTGAATAGTTTCAGTTAATTTGTTTTCTATGTTCCCTCGGTCATTGGGTTGAATTTTAGCGTAATAAGTAGCAATTTATAAAGGAACTTGAATAGTGATTTCTGTCTTGCTATTCATGGTAAGTAGCTGGTTATAATTAAATTAAAAATGTATTTTAGGTTCGATCCCCCCTGCCCCCCTTGATAAGGGGGGTGTCTGATAATTTTTAACGCCTACCTACTTAATTGATTGTTCTTTTTACTTTTAACAGACCTCTATTGTAGCACAAAATCACCATACTCATTGAATTTGACCCTATTGATGTAAAAGTTGCCATTGGATCAAAAAAATCAATGAATAGAAATATGGACTAAAAATAAAAGCCCCCAACTGACTAAATCAAGGGGGCATTTATTGTATTTTTTGTGAGCAATTTAGCCAACTTTTGTGGTTTCTTTTTCGGCTGATTTGGATGGCTTCAGTTTGCGTTTGAGGGTTGAAGCTGCGCCGAGAGTACCGAGGACTCCAAGACCAAAGAGGGAGGCGGGTTCAGGTACTTGTTGGACTGTTTGTACTGTCCCAAAAGTTACGGGGAAAGCTAATAAAGCACCTACATCTGGTGATGTATCGATGGCGATTTCAAAACCAGGAGCACCATCAGAACCAATTAGATAACGTGGAGCACTGAGACCCGTGAACGAGTTCACAAACGTTAAATTAGCCGGGTTACCCCCATCAGCATTAGCTGTATTAAAAGTTAACGTTGAAGATGTGGCATTAACCAAAAATTGCCCTGTTCCGTAAATAAAAGAAGTGTCCGCAGTATTTAAAGTAAAAGGATTACTATTAACTGTCAAGGTAAGGTTAACGTTGGTAAAGGGATTGGGAGTACCATCCTGGATAGTATAGCTACCTATTGGCACATCTACGGTTCCCACCAAAGAAGCGTTATTACCTGATTGACTCCAACTGCGGTTAACAGTAAAAGTAACGGCCGTTGCCGCCACAGGAGTGAGCATAGCAGCGAGAGAAGTTGCGCCAGCTAAAGCTAGGGTGGGAATTAATCGGTTTTTAATCATCTTGATTGAGCAAACGGGTAACTGGATGCAACTATCGTCTTCCTTGCAGCTTGCTTGGTCAAGCAACAGCCTAACCTATGACAAAAGGCGGACAACAAAACACTACACATTCCCCCCCCCACAACTGTAGCAAAAGCTACAATTTAATAATTCTTTACATTCTTCTCCCCGACTAGCAACTGATACTAAATCCGTTGAGTATAGGCTACATATCAGGACAGGCAAAAGTGGTAATAGATAATCAGTGTTTAATAACCAGATTTAGTATTAAGACTTGTTCTAAGCTTAACCTGCTTTTTGCCTTACTCAAATTGGCCAAGTAAAAGACTCATTTCGTTAACCACATTCTCACTTGCTTTTAACGCTTCTTTTCTAATTGCTTGAATTTCGGTCATACTTTTTGCTATTCTCTGCTGTTCAGATTGGGGTGGAATAGGCACTAAAACTTTTGACAAATCATCTACTAAAATAGTAGGAATGGCATGACCTGTCATGTACCTTTTAATCTGACGCAAAAAAAAGTCTGTTCGCATATATACTAATAAAAACAAAGGCTCGACTCCCTGAATATTTCTTAATACTGAAAATCCATTTGAGCAAATTGCTCCGTCTTCATCTTCCGTGATTAGGGCTGTTGCTTGGCGTGGTGTTCCCGTACTTGCTCCTGAAATTGCTGTAATAATATCGCCTTTGTACAATCTATAAGTTGCGCGAGATGGGGCCTCATGTGCCTTAATTATTTGTTGAGAAACAACTTGCATTGTACGGTAATCAACATCGGAAATGGCGATATATCTAATTTCACTATCCCTAGCTAAACGAAAATCAGCCGCAGCTCTCAAAATATCGGCAATTTCACCTAAAGGTTTCGCCCCAATAGATTTTAGATGTTCTAATAATTTTTGGTCATTGGGTAAATAATGTTCGGCATCCAGTCTCGAATTGAGCAGGGTATTCTTAACTGTATAAATACAATCGCTGTTTTGTGCAAATTCCCCATTGATAAATGACCTAAAAGATTGAGAAATATCATCTATATCATCGTCAACTATTGGCAAACCTGATTTTGTTCGGGCTATAACTCCCGACTCGTTGCGCTTATATATTGTTTGTCCTTTAACGTCATAGCCTATTTTTTTGATTTGTGCCATAAAACAAGAATCATGGTTTGCTGGTAATTTTTGAACTACCAAAAGTGATGTCTTGATTCCAGTGCCGTAGGGTACAAAGGCTTCCGGCGGTATGGAAACAACACCTAATATTTTTGTTTGGGAGCGCAACCAATGGCGAATCGGTCCATTAGAGATATTTTGTAATAGACCATCGGGCAGAATAATCGCCATGCGCCCACCTACCCGCAATAATTTTATAGATTTCTCAATAAATAAAATATCGGGCGACTGACCCGCTAAAACGGTTGGGGAAACTTCCCAACCATTGGACGCTGATTTATGCCATTTCCTGGCGAGAAGATATGATTTAAGAATTTTCTGGTCTTCTACTTTGCCTTTATTTCCGAAAGGAGGATTGGTCAAGATAACATCAAAAGAATTATTTAATTTTTCATCTTCGATAAGCGCATTAGTGCAGATAATTTCTGAACCTGTGCCACCTTCAAAAACTAAACGAATCATTCCCGAAAGGGCGACATCGGGATTAAATTCAATTCCTGTAATACTTTCTTGCACAAAACTTGCTATATTGAACTCTGGATTATTTTGTCGAACATGGTTGATTGCTTGAATTAAAAAACCACCACTTCCGCAAGCAGGATCTATAATTTTTTCGTTTGGTTTGGGGTCTATCATTTCAACCGCAAGACGGACAATTGGATGAGGCGTAAAAAATTCTCCCCTATCTCCACGCTGGTGTCTATTTACAAAAGTCTGGAAGGCTTCACCTTTTATATCTCCAGATGTTTTAGTTAAATTAATGTACTGTAACCTGCCTACAATATAAGCAAGAGTTAAAGGTTTTAACTTGAATGTGTCATCGGTGAAAAATCCCCGATAATGATTCTTGATTGAGGTAAATAATTGACTAAGACGCGACATAAATTCATCGGACTTATTTGCTACGATGGCTTTATATTCACTTGCTGTAACGCCAAAATTTACAGATTGCTTGGCAGATTTTTCATCATGAAGTTTGATGATGATTAGTTTAACCATCTCGTGAAAAATCTTGTCTTTGAGCATTCCTTCGTTGGCGTAAATATAATTATGGCACTCTTCAAAAACTGCGGAAAGATTGTTAGAAGGTCGTAATTCCTGAATTTGCGGGAGTTTTTCAGGTAACAGGCTATCTTCGGAAAATAACAATCCTTGCTCTTTCATTTACTGCGCTTGATTTGACCGTTTCCCCTTGCGGGTTGTTGAATAGATAGAATATTTTTAGCCTCGACTGCATTCCTACCAAACCAGTCTTTTAGTGGACAGAGATAATCGCCATCTTGATTAAACAAGAACTTGGCCTTGTACCTAATTATAGAATATAAATTAGAGGATGTCAAGAGATAAAAAATTCAGTTTAATGTTAACCAAAGTGAGTAAAAAAAGCTGAGAGATTGTTGATGACAGAAATTCGGAGCATCTTTCAATTTGACAAAGCCTATTGTAGGGCTAATTCATGAATTAGCGCCAATTGTAGGGCTAATTCATGAATTAGCCCTACAGCTATTGACAACGCCAAATTCAACCTTTTGATCAGGTGAGTGCCACCCACCTGACTCATTTTAGCTATACATTAAAACGGAATAGTAAAACATCACCTTCTTGAACAATGTATTCCTTGCCTTCACTTCTGACTAAACCTTTTTCTTTGGCTGCGCTCATCGTGCCACTATTAACTAAATCCTGATAAGACACGGTTTCCGCACGAATAAAACCCCGTTCAAAATCCGAGTGAATAACTCCGGCTGCTTGGGGTGCTTTCATCCCAGAAATAATCGTCCATGCGCGGGTTTCTTGGGGACCGGTGGTGAGATAGGTACGCAGTCCTAATAACTCGTAGGTAGCTTTAATTAAAGATTTTAATCCCCCTTCTTCTACTCCTAAAGAACCGAGAAAATCTTTTCTTTCTTCCTCCGACAATTCCACTAATTCCGATTCCACTTGAGCAGAAACGATCACAACTTTGGCCTGTTCCTCTTGGGCAATTTGACGGACACTTTCTACCCAATCATTACCCGTGGCCAGATCATCTTCGCTCACATTAGCGGCATAAATAATCGGTTTACGACTCAATAAACCGAGATTTTTAATTAATTCTTCTTCCTCTTTGCTTAAATCCACTTTTCGCGCCGAAATACCGTCATTAAGACAAATTAGGATTTTTTCAAGGATAGCCAATTCTTCGGCGGCTTCCTTGCTATTTTTCGCCTGTTTGCGTAAACGTTCCACCCGCTTCTCCACCTGTCCCAAATCCGCCAGAGCTAACTCTAGATTAATCACCTCGATATCCCGGGCCGGATCCACGGAACCGGAAACATGAATAATATCATCATTATCAAAACAGCGCACCACATGAACGATCGCGTCCACTTCCCGGATATTAGCCAAAAATTGATTACCCAATCCTTCCCCGCGACTCGCACCCTTGACTAATCCGGCAATATCGACAAATTCAATCCGCGTCGGCACGATTTTCTCAGAATTAGAGATTTTAGCCAAAACCTCCAGACGTTCATCGGGGACGGATACCACACCCACATTCGGTTCAATGGTACAAAAGGGGAAATTAGCGGCCTCGGCCTTGGCATTAGCCACCAGAGCGTTAAATAGGGTCGATTTACCCACATTTGGCAGTCCCACGATTCCAGCTTTTAACATAAAAATTGCTTGATAAACATCATCCCGACCTCTCACTATATCAGGCTGCATCTCGTTTTTGTGAGTCCGGTTGATGCGAAAGACTCTCGATAGTCAACAGCTTAGTTAACATTTGCTGAAAAAATTTTTCCTGGAGGTAGGAGACTCCGATTCAGGAGACTCCGATTCAGGAGACAGGAGATTATTTTTATTTATTCTCCCCATTTCCCCATTTCCCCATTTCCCCATTTCCCCACACCCCACACCCCACACCCCACACCCACGAAAAACTTATTTAGCAAACCCTAGTTAACATTTATTCAAGTTCCTTAACTAAAAGTAGGCGAGACTTTACAAGAGATTGCGAGAATGGGATGTGATGCTTGAGACTGAGTTAGGGTGAAGAGTAAGAAAGAATACACCTGTAGCACTGGGCAAAATTATGGCAAGACAGGCCTTTCGCTTCTAACTACGTCCTGAGAGTAATTTTCAGTGCTATGACAGTATATTTCCTAGGGCGATCGAGTGTAAATATCGCCCAATCGCCGCAACTAATCACTAAATCATTCTTGGGGGTATCTGTATGAATCAAAGTATCGGAGCAAACACCCGTAATGTGGCCCTTGTCGGCCCCTACTCCAGTGGAAAAACCTCCTTACTGGAAAGTTTACTTTTCGTCACAGGAGCCATCACCAGAAAAGGTAAAATTAGCGATCGCAATACCGTCGCTGATAGTTCCACGCAAGCGCGGGATCGACAGATGAGTGTAGAAGTTTCCGTTGCCCATAGTCAATACCAAGACCTAAATTTTACCTTTCTCGATTGCCCCGGTTCGATCGAATTTGCCAGTGAAACCTATAATGCCCTCGTCGGGGCCGGTGCTGCTATTATCGTTTGTGAACCGGTGGTCGATCGAGTTCTCACCCTGGCTCCCTTGCTAAAATTCCTTGATGATTGGGAAATTCCGCATCTAATCTTCATCAACAAGATGGATCGCTGTAATAGTCACTTTAACGAAGTCCTACAAGCTCTCAAATCCGTTTCTAGTCGTCCCCTCGTTCCCCAGCAATATCCTATCCGTCAGAACAACGAAATTATCGGATTCATCGATTTAATCAACGAACAGGCTTATCATTACCATGCTAACAGTCCCGCCGATCCTGTAGCTTTACCCGACCACCTCAAGGAAGAAGAACAGATTGCTCGACAAGAAATGCTAGAAACGATCGCCGAATTTGATGATCATCTTTTAGAAGAACTCCTCGAAGATATTAACCCCTCCCGGGAAGAAATTCTCCAAGACTTAAAACAAGAACTGGGAGCCGATCAGATAGTACCTGTGTTCTTCGGTATGGCGGAACGGGACTATGGTGTGCGTCATCTCCTCACCGCTTTAGTGGAAGAAACACCGGCCCCGACAATTACTGCCAACCGTCGCGGTCTCGATCCCAGTGCGGATGGAGATGCAGTGGTACAAATCCTCAAAACCTATTTTACTCCCCAGGGCGGTCGCCTGTCCCTAGCGCGAATCTGGCAGGGAACCCTTAACGATGGCATGGCCTTGAACGGTGTGCGGATTGGTGGTATCTATCGTCTCACGGGACAACAACAACAACCCCTACAGCAGGCCCAAGCGGGGGAAATTGTCGCTCTCGGTCGTTTGGAAGGAATCGCCACCGGAGATGTGGTTAGCAGCGGCAGTCAAAAACCCGCTCTTCCCAAAGGATTACAGCTTAAACCCGTCTTTGCTCTCGCTATTGCCGCCGCAAATCGCAAGGATGAAGTGAAATTAAGTTCAGCTTTGACGAAACTGATCGAAGAAGATCCTTCCCTCTACTGGGAACAACACGGCGACACTAAAGAAGTGATTCTCTGGGGACAGGGAGAAATTCATCTGCAAGTGGCCCTCGATCGCCTAGCGCGCAAGTATAATCTACCGATGACCACCCATTTACCCCAAGTTCCCTACAAGGAAACGATCAAAACCAGCACCAAATCCCACGGACGTTATAAACACCAAACCGGCGGCCACGGTGCTTTTGGCGATGTTTACCTCGATATTAAACCCTTACCCCGGGGGGAAGGTTTCCACTTCCATGAAACCATCGTCGGTGGTGTCGTCCCCAAACAGTATATCCCCGGGGTAGAAACGGGAGTGCGGGAATATCTCGGTCATGGTCCTTTGGGTTTCCCCGTGGTGGATATTGATGTCACCCTCACCGATGGTTCCTATCACAGTGTCGATAGTTCCGAACAAGCTTTTAAACAAGCGGCCCGTCTAGCGATGACGGAAGGACTGCCTAAATGTCATCCGGTCTTATTAGAACCAATTCTATCGGTGACAGTTCTCGCTCCCTCAGAATACACCGCCAAGGTTTTGCAGTTAATCAGTGGTAAACGCGGTCAAATTCAGGGTTTTGAAGCTTCTGCGGAGTGGAAAGGTTGGGATCAGGTAACGGCCCATCTCCCCCAAGCGGAAATGCACGATTTTATCGTTGAATTGCGTTCTTTGACTATGGGTGTCGGTTTCTTCCAGTGGGATGAGGATCACCTGCAAGAAGTGCCGGATAAACTGCGCGATGCGGTTTTAGCTATGCAGGGTAACGGTCAAAAGTAGGCGATTTCGCCTCTGGTGTGGTCTATTGAGAAAAGGGAGGGTCTCCCTCCCTTCCCTGATGGGTTACACAAGAGGTAGAACCTCTGGAAATGCGTTACAAGGGAGACCCTTGCAACGAGGGATTGAAAACTTTTCTGAGTTTTCTTCGGCTATTTATGGATGTCTGAATGATGCCCATCTGAAACCTAAAAAAGAACTTGATTCCTTGCTCACTCTCCGATTTCAGAAGTTTAATAAATCTCAGATTATGAACGTCTAAAGTATAGTTCATTCTAGAGCGAAAACAATTAACAAAAATCGCAGCAATGTTTTTCTCTATAGGGGTTTCATCTCTTATAATCCTGTCTGTTGCATAAGACAAACCGAAGAACCATTTTTACGAGGAGTTCCTCTCCGTCTTTTATTAGGGGAATGCCTGGCTCCTGGGGGAATTTAAGGGCTTGTTGGCAGTAGTTGAGAGCGCAATCGCGGTCTTGAGAATTGTCCATCATATTTGAACGTTAAGCGACAGCAAAGCCTGTATAGGGTCTAATTTCAGGGGATTTAAAGGCTAAAATAATCTGGTTTTGAGGGATTCCTGCGGCTACTAATTCATCGGCAATACCATCCTCAGTTCCGTCGTGTTGAATCCAAATTTTTTGATCAATAATATCAATATGTAATAGGGTTCCGTAGATTCGATAACCATTTTGCCAACCTGTTTCAACCAATAAATAGCGATCGCGGGTTTGATCTAGGACTAATTCGATTTGGATTTGGCGATCGGTGTCGAGGAAGTCGGCATAATCTTGGAATGTTTTTTCAATAATTTGCCGATATTGGGCAATTAAGGAATCCATCGTACAATTACCTCCTGGTTGGGATCAAAACTAAATAACTGAATAATACCATCTTCAATTAAGGTTTGACCTGCTTCTTCTTCAAATACTGTTTTGCAGGTGTTTTCGCTAACAGCCAAAAATAGTTTATATTCGGGATAATAACGCCTTAAAAGATGGGTATAAACGACAAATTGACCAACTGCCTCTTCAAGGTCTTTCATATCAGAGGGACGAGTAAAGCTCTTAATTTCAACGGCTATTTTTTCTGTTCCCTTTTCTGCGGCTAATAGTCTTTCTGCTCCCAAATCAACAAACAGGTTTTTACCTCTTGTTAAACGAATCCGTAGGGGGTCATGGGTAATTGTCCAGCCGTCTTTGATTAGGGCGTGTTTTACACAGTCATGAAAAATATCTTTGGCAGGCATTGTTTTTTATAGATAAAAACTGAAATTTTCTCAGGGTTACTTTAATTTATTGTCTGAATCTACTAAGTTTCCCTGAATTTGTCCTAACAGTTCCTCACAATCTTTAACCAAGGGAATCCCCAGTTCTTGGCATAATTCAAGCGCTTGTTGGCAGTAGTTGAGAGCAAGTTCAGGGCGATTAGTTTTGTGGGCGATTTCGGCGAGAAACACCAATTCGGATTTGAAGTAGCGCAATGTTTCTAAATTATTAGCGATAGACATCTCTTCGATGTTTACATTGCAAGATGAGTATTACCTGTTTTGGGTCATCAATTTCATAGCG
>NZ_JADBUE010000088.1:0-2947 GCF_020245805.1 Microcystis sp. M179S2
ACGGGACAAAGGGTTAACCTCGATTGATGATTTTCCTTGATCTATCTGGGTTTCAGCGATTTTGGGCTTCTCGAAGTAAATCCCAAGCGGGGATTGGAGTTGAGGCTTTTCTCGATTTGTTTTTTGTCTAAGTCCCACTAGAGATAAAACCCTGATTATCGAAAAAATCGGGTCTAAAACCTCGCCTTAAGGCGAAAAGTTTTTGGAGCGGGGCATAAATTCCCGTTACAAAAACGGCCTCCTGCCCCCTGCCTTCGTTAACAGTTATCAGTTATCAGATGTGAGTTTTTAATTGTGCAGTTATCTTAATGGTGAGGTAGGAAGTTTTCCTTTTGGGGAGTCGGTCGTCGGTGGTCAGCAATAAGCTGTACTGCGTTCAAACCGCGCGGGGGAATTTTAGTACAAATGCTCACCACCCTCTCCCTGCTCCCTGCTCATAGACAGTCTTAACGAGCAATTTAGATAGTCAACAGCTTACTGCCGATCATTACCTCACCTTGGCGGCGTATTATTGACAATATTGAGAGCATAAAGGCGAAAACGCTCTAGATCGGCTTGCAGGGTTGATTCCACCACTCGACCGAGGAAAAGATTATCCATCAATTTTCCTAACCAACCTGGTATAGCATAGGCTGCTGTCAGTCGCACAATACTCCTACCATGACGGTCATAAAAACGAATTGCCCCGCGGTTAGGCAACCCGTCCACGGATTCCCATTGAATCATCTGGTGGGGGACAATTTTCAGTATCCGTGACAACCAAGTAAATTCTAGACCACCACTGGCTAACTTCCAACGGGAAAGCTCTGGCTCCTCCTCTAGAATTTTCACCGATTCGATCCATTTCATCCACTGGGGCATTTGTTCTAAATCTGACCAGAGAGCCCAAACCAGATCGATCGGCGCGTCCACTTCTACCTGTACACTATGTTCTAACCAAGTCATTCGTTAATTCTGGCGATGCTGAATATTTCTATGATAACGGCTATTAGTCTTTAGCTTTTGACTCAATGATAAAATAAAAACAATCTTCGAGGTTTAATTTTACTATGTTAATCAGAAAACTGCTCGAATGTGAGGAATTCATCGCCGGTGATCATACCCGATTGCGCGAGTTATTGCATCCCGATAAACAGCCGTTAAATCTACGTTATAGTTTAGCCCACGCCTGGGTAGATGTGGGGGAAACTTCTACTCCTCACGCTTTAAAAACTGCGGAAGTTTATTATATTTTGCAAGGACAAGGGGAAATGCACATCGATGAGGAAGTGCAATTAGTGACTGTCGGTGCTGCCATTTATATACCTCCTCTAGCTAAACAATATATTCATAATTGTGGGGAGGAACCCTTAATTTTCTTGTGCATTGTCGATCCTGCTTGGCGAGTGGAAGACGAAATTATCTTTGAGTAAAACTAATGAAGATTGGCATTATTGGACTGGGTTTAATCGGTGGTTCCTTGGGATTAGATTTTCGCTCACAAGGTTATAAGGTTTTGGGAGTTTCCCGTCAACAATACACCTGTGATATCGCTGTACAAAAAGGAGTGGTAGATGAATCTAGCACCAGTTTAGAATTATTAGCTACTGCCGATTTAATCTTTATCTGTACTCCTATACATTTAATTGTGCCAACTTTGGAAAAATTAACTCCCTATTTAAAAACCCAAACCATTGTCACCGATGTGGGATCAGTTAAAGGGGCAATTGTAGCCAATTGTGGCCAATTGTGGCCAAATTTTGTCGGTAGTCATCCTATGGCTGGGAAAACCGAACAGGGAATTAATGCGGCACAATTTGGTTTATTTGTCAATGCCCCATATCTGATTACTCCCCTTGAATCTACCCCTAACTTTGCCGTGGAAATCTTAACTGAAATCGTGCAGAAATTAGGCTGTAAAATTTATTATTCCTCCCCCGAAGAACACGATCGAGCCGTGGCATGGATTTCCCATCTGCCAGTAATGATTAGTACCAGTTTAATCCAAGCTTGTGCGAAAGAACAAGACCTGAATATTCGCCAATTAGCGGAAAATTTAGCTAGTTCTGGTTTTCGCGATACCAGTCGCGTCGGTGGTGGCAATCCCGAATTAGGTTTAATGATGGCTAAATACAATCGTCAAGCTTTATTGATATCTTTGGCAAATTATCGGCAAAATCTTGATCAAATTGTTGACTATATTGCAGGAGAAAAATGGCAGGAAATAGAGGAAATTCTCGTTTCTAGTCATCAATATCGAGCCAAGTTTATTCAATCAAAATAACATTTTGCCAGCAATTATACCCCAAGGCTGTATTATAGATTTATCCTCAGTAAATCAAGGCAATAATATGAACACCTTTTTTGACTTTGAAGCCGAATTTGTGGACTCCTTACGTTGCATACCAATGACCGTGAGAATGAAACTAGATACCTGTGGAGTTAAATTAAAATTATCCCATTGGATGCAGTTAACTCAACCAGAAAGAATGGTATTAGTTAATATGGCTTGTACGACGGCAGCAGAAGCGAAAATCTATCGAGATTTTCTGCAAAAATTAATCACTGAAAAAACCGGTAATCCCCCGGAAGAACTAGCAATAGCTCCCCATCCCGCTTGGCTAGATGATAGCCAGATTCCCGATACAGTCCTAGAACAAGCTAGAGAATTCCAGATAGAAATTAGCTTAGAACAATGGCAAAAATTGCCACCATCCCAACGGTTTGCCCTGATTAAACTCAGTCGTCCGGGTCACGAAAATCTCAACTTCTATCCGGCCCTGAAAGAGTTCCATATAGTCGATGCCTAACTCAAGAACCTATGGTATATTAAGTTTGTTTCTACCCTGACAGGGGGACAAGCCAGCTGAAAAGCTTATGTAGCATGGAATACAGACACAGACTCCCAAAAAAGATAAGTCATATTTACCATATATGACCTAAATAACGAAAATGATAAGTGAACTAT
>NZ_JADBUE010000089.1:0-4801 GCF_020245805.1 Microcystis sp. M179S2
CTTAATCCCTCCTACAGCATAGGTTATGGCTTTTTGTCAACGGGGAAGTCCAGTAATATAACTTCAATAAAAGCCCTTAATTTAGTGGAGACAATGAAAGCAGCTTTTCCCGAAGCCATGATTGAAGTGCCATCTGGTTTAATTGAGTTAATGACAAATGACTTAAAAGACCGTCATGTTCTAGCAACTGCTGTTATGGCTAAAGCTAATCTAATTTTAACTAATAATCTTGCCGATTTTTCCCTGTCAGCTTTAGAAACTTGGGGTATAAAGGCTCAATCTCCTGATACTTTTTTAAGTCATTTGTTCGATGAATATCCCGAAGAAATTAAATTCAGTCTAAATCGGCAGGTCGAGAAATATAAAAATCCTCAAAAATCTCTAGCTGAATTACTAGAGTTTTTAGATAAAAAAGCTAATTTATCTAATTTTTGTCAAAAGATAACTAAAATTCTTTGATATAACTGAACTTCTCCAGTGTAAATGTACTAGCTATCTAAACATGGCTACAGAGGGAATCGCTTACTCTAGAGATTGATGACACTATCTGTTACAATCAAGTTAGCGATCGCTATACAGCGAACTCTAGGGAATCGCTCCACTCCAGATACAGTCAACGGTAAAGCCATTTTCAAGTGAAAAATGTACCCAGTAGCCTCTTTTCAATTTTTTCTGAGAAGCTCCATAAGGGTTTTGTTAATTTTTTAGTATTTCTGTATGGGGGAAGTCCAGTTATTACAGGATTCAACGTTTCTGACCCTGATGTTCTCTATTCTCTGGTTACTCATCAACCCATTCAACTCTTACAAAAAAGCCAGAATCAAGATTCTTTAAGTCAGGCAATTGTTTAGACCTCTTGCAAAAGTCTTAAGTCGATCCTTGTACAGCAACATTTTTGAAGATTATCAACTACTAATAAATAATTAACTGAAAGTCCCTCCCATTATTGTTTCTATCGTTTGTTTTCGGATTTATGCAAGAGACCTTTTAGATTAACTTGATTGCCTGGGAATTCAGATTGGGATGACTAATTAACGTGAGTACGGGTTAAGCTGAAACTCTTATTCTGCCGTTGGCTGGAACCCTGATTCCCGCGTTGAGGAAGTCTCAAAATAGCCTTAACGCGAACATCAGATTAATTTAACCACGAGTTATGATCGCAAAAAAAGTGATTTTTTGATTATTGATACTTATCAAGGGATTCCAATTATCAATCAAGCCGAGTTACTCGCTCTTTTCTAAGATCACTGAGATTTTTTTAAGGTTAAAAAAGATGGTAAAAATAAACCCCTTCAAGTGACTAAATGAAGGGGTGATTGTGCGTTTTTCATTGATGATTTTTAGGAGACTTTTGTGGTTTCCTTTTCTGTCGATTGGGAGGGTTTTAGTTTGCGCTTGAGGATTGCACCTGTACCCAATGCCCCAAGGGTTAATAAGCTGAGGAATGTAGAGGGTTCAGGTACAGTTTCTACATCTGGTGCAAGAGCTTCTAGTTTATCTCCAAACGTATAAACTAAGTTTTCTTGAGTCGGCTCTAGTGTAAGACTAAAAAGAAATTTATTGTTTAACACTTCATAGTTTCCTGCATTCCCACTGAAGGCATTAACTATACGCTGTTCAATCACGCCGTTAGAATCGCTAAATGATAAAGAAAAGAATGAATTGCTTGTTCCAAGACTTATAGTAGGCTCAATAAGTCCACTTGAATTTGATTGCTCTATCTCTATCTGATAAAGATCTATTGCATCAGCAATAGAGTCATTAAAAAAGTTAAATGGATCAGATATTTCTCCCGATGCTACTCTTGCACTTAAACTGATTTTTGGATTGTCTGCAATACTTGGGACACGAGGAATTCCATTAAACTTTGTTCCAGAAGATAAAAATACATCTAGGCTAAGGGTAGAAAAATTGGTAAATCCTGGGCCAATGGTTAATGGATCAGATAAAGCTACTGTCATAGAAACAGGTAAGTTTTCTGCTTGACCAGGAAAAATACTTGCTCTCACACTAGATGTAAAAATAAGATTACCCCCAGCATCTTGTACTAAATCTGAACGAACTTGACCTGAGCCATCTGTACCGTGTAGTTCAATGAGAAACGTAGCATCGTCTTCATATCTGTGTTGTAAACTTTTAAATCCTAAATCTATAGCTGGTAATGGAGGATGCGCATTGAAAAGATAAAATGTACCTGTTGGTACTATGCCGAAAATTTCGAGAGGTGGCTGTCCTATTTGCCTACCGAATATACTTCTATTATTAGAAGTGACAGTCGTAGCGGCAACCAGATTGGTTGTTAATAACAGGCAGGAAGAACTTAATAAGCTTCCAAGTATGAAGGTTTGCAAAGATTTTCCAAACATCACTTTCTAATAAAACTAAGTACGATTGCATCCCTCGCAGCTAGGTCAAGCAACAGCCCAACCCAACAACAAAGACGGACAACGGAACTATACACACTACCCCCCCCCGACAAAGTATCAAAAGCTACAATTTAATAAATCTTTATATTTCTCTCCCTAGCAGCGACTCCCAAAGGAAGGAATCTCAATTAGTTTGCCCTGTTTTACTCCTTCTCAGGCAAACTATCCTCTTCCGTGAGGGATTGTGGCGCAGTATGTCGGATTCGCCTTTGCGTTCTCCCTTGACTGCCCCTCAACGCGATCGCTAACCCAAATTAAGCACGATTACCCCGCACCAACCAGATGATAGACTAGGGATACGAGCTTTTATCAAGGCATCGCCATGACCACCAACGCAGCAAAAACCCAATGGCAGTATTTAGAGAAGCGTCCTCATTCCTGGCGACAGCAGCTTTACCTTAAGGGAAAGAAACTAAGAGCCTATACAGTTTGGTCGGATCTGCTGGTCAACGGTGATACCGTCCTAGAAGCAGCAGATAATTGGGATTTACCCTTAGCCGCGATTCAAGAAGTTATTTGTTATTGCCAAACCCATCAGTCTCTTTTGCAACAAGAGGCAGAAGAAGAACGCCGTTATTTAGAAGAAAGGGGAGTAGTGCTTGAGCCTTCGGTTACTCATCGATGAAGACTCCCTCGCCAAGGTTCTTGTCAAAATACTGAGAGTTGCTGGTCACGATGTCATAACGGTCAACGAAGTAGGACTTTCTGGACAGCCTGATCCTGTTGTCTTGAACTATGCCCGACAAAACAATCGAATCCTGCTAACTCATAATTGCCGAGATTTTGAAGCCCTCCATCAAGAAAGCCCCCGCCATTCAGGTATTTTGGCCATTTATGAGAATAGGGACTACTCAAAAAATCTCAGTAGAGGGGAGGTTGTTAAGGCAATCGCCAATCTTGAAACGGCTAACATCCCTCTGTCTAATCAGTTCATCTCCCTGAACCACTGGAACTACTAATCCTAGCTCTTCCTGAACAGCGACTCACAGAAGAAACAGTCTCAGGTGCTTTCCCCCGTTTTACTCCTTCTCTGGCGAACATCCTCTTCTGTGAGGGATTGTGGAGCGGTATGTCGGATTCGGTATTATTTATAAATATCACCACGAGAACCGATCTCAGTGATAATGAAAAGCCGTTCTTCTCGATTGACTTGCATTAATACCCGATAATTACCAACTCGCAGACGATAACCCTCACGCCCTTTAAGTTTCTTGAAATCTGTCTGAGTAGGACTAACCAGCAATTGATCCAGTTCATTTAAGATACGCTCTTGGCTACGAGGCTGTAACCGTTTTAGGTAACGCTCGGCTGGTTTTAAGATGATGTAACGCCACATCCTAATTCAGCCTTTAACTTTACTAAGGATTTGCCAGGATCGCGCCCTTCTAGATACTCCTGATAGGCTTTCTCTGCCGTTTCAATTTCTTCGGGAAGCACGTCATCAGCCGTCTCAGAAGTTTCTAAATACTCTAGGAATTGCTCAATATCTACAGCACTTTGGTCGTTCATGCTACTGCCCTTACCTCCTTATTGTTTTTCTGGCTTTCATTTTAAGTTTTACCACATTTATAAGTGTATCCTAAGAGTGCGATCGCATCGATTCACAGGAGAAGGAATCTCAATTAGTTTCCCCTGTTTTACTCCTTCTCAGGCGAACTATCGTCTTCCGTGAGGGATTGTGGCGCAGTATGTCGGATTCGCCTTTGCGTTCTCCCTTGACTGCCCCTCAACGCGATCGCTAACCCAAATTAAGCACGATTATATTGCCATAAAGCCGTAGAGGCTTGGTCTCCAACCCCTTGAGGACAAGATAGGCTGCACCCGCTCATTCTGTCGGCTGGAGAGGGGAAACCCGTTACTGATTCTGCTCACAGAGAAGGACTAATTTTATTGGTGTAGAATAGAGACAATTATTGAGAGAGAAAGAAAATGAGCACTATTTCCCTTGAAATTCCTGAAGAAATCTTAATTAGTCTCAAAGAAACTCCTGAAAATCTATCAAGAGAATTAAAAATATTGGCAGCCGTTAAACTTTTTGAACTTGACAAACTATCTTCAGGACGTGCAGCCCAATTAGCCGGAATGTCACGAGTAGAATTTTTAACTATTTTGGGGCGTTATCAAGTCTCCCCTTTTTCTTTAACGACTGAACAATTGGAACAAGATATTGTCAATGCCTAATCCTCAAGTCATTGTCAACACCTCTCCTCTACTGTACTTACATCAAGTGGGCTATTTGGAATTGCTGGTTCTTCGTTACTTAGTATGGTTCGATAGGGGAGCATAAATCGACTAAATCCTTATCTGGCAAGAGACTTAATTGATTAGTTCGCTCTAGATCAAAAACAATTGACAAAAATCGCCAAATGTCTTTC
>NZ_JADBUE010000009.1:0-4839 GCF_020245805.1 Microcystis sp. M179S2
ATGTTTGTCCCCATTGTGGCTATGTAGAAGATAGAGATATTCACGCCGCTATCAATATTCTCAAAAAGGGACTAAGTACGGTAGGGCATACCGAAACTAATACGCTTGGGGAGAGATTCCCTCTGGTTTGGCTGGATACGTCCTGCCAGATTAAGGAAACTCAGTGAACCAAGAATCCCTCGCTTTTAGCGACGGGAGTGTCAAGACAAATTTAACAAACCATAAAGCTCTAATTACAGGAGCTTCTCGCGGAATTGGAGTAACTATAGCTTCATTTCTAGAGAATCAAGGGACTGAGATTATCGCCCCCATGCAATTAATCAAAGGGTTTTCTCCAGCCATGAAAACCGCAGGCTGGGGTAGAATTTTTAACATCAGTTCTATTTTCAGTCTATTCTGTCACCAAAGCCGGACTGAACGCCCTAACCCGCAGTGCTGCTCTAGAATTCGCCACCTATGGTATTCTAGTTAATGCAGTCTGTCCAGGTTATGTAGGGACGGAGCTAACTTTTGCTAACAACTCACCTGAGCAGTTGGCGGGAATTGCTGCTTCCATTCCCCTCCAGCGCCTAGCCCAACCTGATGAAATCGCCAAATTAGTTGTTTTTCTGTGTTCGCAAGACAATACCTACCTCACCGGACAAAGTATAATTATTGATGGAGGATTTACCTGTAAATAAAATCAAGGTTGTCATAACATATAAAAAATCGCAACTGTCTATTGGAGATAAATCGTAAAATGTATCTTCTTAAAAAGAATAAATTTGTCGCCATTGTCAAGAAACACAGATTTGTCCGTTTCTTGCTGGTTGGTGCAATAAATACCCTGTTTGGTTATTTTTCCTTTGCCACTCTCATTCTTATTGGGCTGGATTACAAGTTAGCTGCTTTGCTGGCTACCATTCTGGGAGTCTTATTTAACTTTCAAACCACGGGAAGACTGGTTTTTGGTAGCCAAAACAACAAATTGATTTTTCGTTTTGTCTTAGTTTATGTGGTGACTTTTCTCTTGAACGTTGAGGCCCTGAGAATTGTTGATGCTATTGATATTGGCATCGAGCAAAAAACTAAAATGTTAATCGCGGGTGCTATCTTGGTTCTTCCCATGGCTGTCATCTCTTTTATTTTAATGAAACTATTTGTTTTTAGGGAAGGATCACAATGAAAAAAATTACGATTATGACCCCTTGTTATAATGAAGAAGGGAATGTTGAAGACCTTTACCTGCGACTTAAAGAAGTCTTTAATCAGTTACCTAACTATGAGTACGAACATCTTTTTATCGATAACGCTTCCCAAGATAAAACTGTAGATGAATTAAAAAAAATTGCTCAAAAAGACCCCAGGGTAAAAGTCATCGTTAATGCTAGAAATTTCGGTCCGGTTCGTTCTGGTTACCATGGTATTCTCCAGTGTTACGGAGATGCGGTTATTCCTATCGTAGCAGATCTGCAAGATCCTCCCGAATTAATCCTAGAATTTGTCAAGAAGTGGGAAGAAGGCTATAGAGTTGTTAAAGCGGTTAAAACTCCGATGAAAGAAGGAGCTTTTTTCTATTTTGCCAGACAAATTTTTTATTATTTAATGGATAATCTTTCAGATATAAGAGTTACTAGAAATTTTACAGGTTTCGGGTTATACGATCAGAAAGTCATCAATGTTCTACGAGAGATTAACGATCCCTATCCCTATTTTAGGGGACTCATTGAAGAGTTGGGTTTTGAAAGTTTCTCTTTTGAGTATCAACAACAACGGCGAAAACGGGGTATTAGTAGTTACAACTTCTATCGATACTATAGCGAGGCGATGCTGGGTATTACCAGTCACTCCCAAGTTCCCCTCAGACTGGCCACCATGTTAGGCTTTGCTTTGTCCCTCTTGAGTTTGCTAGTGGCGTTAGGTTATTTAATCGCCAAATTGTTGTTCTGGGATTATTTTCCTTTAGGAACCGCACCAATCATGATCGGACTATTTTTACTCGCTTCTGTGCAACTATTTTTTATCGGTATTATTGGGGAATACATTGGCTTAATGCACATGAGAATTTTAAAAAGGCCTTTAGTGGTCGAACGGGAAAGAATCAACTTTTACTAATCTATAACTGTCGAACTAATGCCCCAAGTGATCATGGAAAATTTTGACTTACGCTTATCTTTATTAAATGCAATAGAAAACCTCTCTGGATTACCTAATCTATATAGGATAAGTCTGATTATTGTATTATTCATATTTGTCGTTCTAGCGCTTTCTCCTACAATCTTCAACGAGTCGAAGATTAGTAGATTTGTCTTGCGGGTTTTCTCGGAACCTGTTTTTTTGGCGTGGACGGGGTTAGCGATTCTCGCCGGTCGTTGGCCAGTTTTACTCGCTCCCTCTATTAATTCGGATGAAAATCAATTCATTGCCGCTGCGATGAAACTGGTTAAGGATACCGCTTTCTGGCGATCAGTTGACACTGGTACATCGGGTCCGCTGAATATTATACCCCTGACTATTCCTAAACTATTGAATATTCGCATCGATTACGCCAGCGCTCGAGTTATCGGCTTATTTTTAGTGATTCTGTCCGTTATTTTTTTCTATTACTCGCTTAAATATTTATACGATAATCGAGTCGCCCGTATTGCGACTATCCCAGTTGTTTTATTTTTCTCTTTGGCACTCCACAGTAATTTCGTTCACTATAGCAGCGAACATTTCCCGATCGCTATTTTAAGTGCTGCTCTTTGGATGACCTGCTACGTTTACACCCGCGAGTTTAGTGATCGCATGGTTTTTATCTTTGGTGCAGTTATCGGAATGATGCCCTATGCAAAAATGCAGGGTCTTCCCGTCGCGCTGGCAATCACTTTAATTTTCGCTCACATACTTTGGACAAAAAAAGAAAGTCTCCGACAATTTCTTAAAAGTTTAGCCACGCTTGCCTTAGGCTTATTGCTGTTTTCTGCTATCAATCTCTTTTTTTTGATTCTTTTTTCAACGTTTGGGGATTTCTGGAGAAGCTATATCCTCCAGAATTTTTTATTTTATGCCAATCTATCGAACCTAACCTTCGGGGAAAAGTTCAGCCAATTTATATCAATGGCTAGTAGTAAACGATTAAACTCAAGTTCACTATTTCAAATTACCTCGATTTTTCTCATCGCCGCAACGATTTTGTTTTTTAGGGAAAGTATGGTGCGGCGAAAGCTATTGTTTACAAATACTTTTATCTTCTTCTTCTACAGCCTATTTATCGTAGTAGTTTCTATTTATGTCGTAGTTCGCCCCGGTAATCTTTTCCCGCATTATCTTCTTTTTCTTGTCTTCCCCTGTGGTTTTTTGATCGGTGTGGTAATCGGAGAAATTTTTAAATTGTCGGAGAATAATGCTTTTTATAAACAGATAAAGTTTTTGATATTGCTATTGATGATTGCGGCCAGCCTCCTACAGAGCTATAACTTGATCAAAAGCGAACACCCCTATCTCTCTCAACGCCAAAAATATCTTCAGGATTATCAAACTCCCCTCGTGCGGACAATCTTGCAATACGCTTCACCAACTGATTCAATCGCGGTCTGGGGCAAGAGGAATGATCTATATATCGAGACTGGACTGTATCAGGGAGTCAGAGGCAGTGCGATGGAACGGGCGCTTTATAATAATCCCGATGAGGCTTATTATCTAAAACTCTTCGCCGACGATCTATTAAAGTCAAAATCAAAGGTTTTTGTCGATGCGATGGCTGGCGAGAAGAAGATTTATCGTCACGATGCCTATCCCGAAATCGCCACTGTGATTGAAAATAACTATCGCATGGTGGATGAAGTTGAGGGCATTCGGATTTATGTGAGAAAATAGAGTAGTGAAAAAATGGTAAATAACCAAATTGATTTACGCTGGTGGCTACTGAGCAACTTGGCAAGTATTCAATCTTTGTCAATTATTTACAGAATATCGGTAATAGTCACTTTTATTATCTTCATTTTTTTCACTTTTTCTCCTCTCATATTCCTGAGAACTCCCACGGGTAAGCTCCAGAAATTTTTATTGTCAAATCTAATATTTATTATCTCCTTAGTGACTTTTATTTTAGCAGCACGCTGGCCAGGCTTCTTGTCACCCATGCTAGACCCAGACGAGGCGCAGTTTATTGCAGGTGCGATAAAATTGTTGAAAGACCCAGTTTTCTGGCGTGGGGTAGATGCAGGTTCATCTGGGCCGCTCAATGTTTATCCTCTGACTCTACCAGCTTTTTTCGGTTTCAGAATTGAATATGCTAGTAGTCGTGTAATCGGCTTGATCATGATCATTGCTGCTATTGTTTGTCTTTATTATGTTTTATCCACTCTCTACGATAAGAGCCTTTCTCGCATAGCAATAGTTCCCGTTGTCACCACTGTCGCCTTAATGACAAAATCAGGCTATGTGCATTATACAAGTGAACATTTTTCAATTGCCATATTAAGTGTGGCCTTGTTAATCGTTTGTAAATATTATGCTGGTAATTCATCTAATCCTAATCACCTGATATTTGCTTTGGGTTTTATACTAGGACTTACTCCCTTTGCCAAAATGCAGTCAGTTCCTATAGCTTTCTCAATTGCTTGTGTATTTTTGCACATACTCTGGCTAAAAAGCATCGCAAGAGGTCAATTTATCAGGAGTCTTGCTGCTTTCTTTCTTGGGGTAATGTTGTTCTCGGTTTTAGTTGTACTATATTTAACAATTTTCTCAATATATCTGAACTTCCCCCATACAGAAATACTAAAAAATTAACAAAACCCTTACTGCAGGTCGCTTCTCAGAAAAAATTGAAAAGAGGCTACTGGGTACATTTTTCCCTTGAAAATGGCTGTA
>NZ_JADBUE010000090.1:0-2725 GCF_020245805.1 Microcystis sp. M179S2
GATTCGGCTAATCTAAGAATAAGCAGTTTAAATAGGGTTTGCTGAATAAATGTGAAATGTAGTCAAGGTAGGGGTTTTGTGGCTTTACGAGCGAAACAGGTGCAAGATTTTTGCGTCTTCATCGGCCCGCGTTCTGTAGGGGCGAAGCATTCGGGCAATAACCTATCGGTGAAACCGGAGATTTTCTATCCGAATGCTTCGCCCGTACTTTTTGCCGCAAACCCTAAATATGTCTTAGCTTACCAGCGCGTCCGCTTCGCTCTAATCTCAATCCTGTTGTGGCAACGATATCAGAGTTTTGTTTTTTACTTTTTGAACAGTCAACCAAACATTTAAACCGTCCACAACTGCTGTTGCCGTTGTGCTAGAATGGCGAAAAATTCCCCCGATTGATGATTATGTTAGCAGAATTAGCCGCCGCCGAAATCGCTAAAATCGCCTTTGAAGCTGTTATCGGTAAATTAACGGAAGGAGCAATGGATAAAGGTGTAGAATTGTGGCAAAAAATTAAGCAAAAGTTACAAAAGGAACCCACCGCAGCCAAGGTTTTAGCGGCAGCCGAACAAACTAAATCCGAGGCAATGATTGAACAGCAAGTGGTTCCTTTTTTACAGGTAGAAATGCTCAAAGACCCCAATTTTGCCCAAGAAATCCAAATCCTAGCACAACAAATTATGACAATTAATCAGAATCAAACAGAAACGAAAACTCAAATTGGTACACAAATAAACAAAGATATTAAACAACAATTGAACATTCAAGAAGTTAAGGGTGATTTAAATCTAGGAATCCCTCCTGAATGACTGGCGGATCTGCACGCAACAGCAGACGCAATAGAAAATAATCGCAGTAGTCAAAGGAGTATTTTCAGGGGAGGAGATGCTCGAAAAAGTCTCGTCCATTGGCAGGGAAGGGAGGAGGAAATCACCCAAATTAAGCAGTGGTTTACTGATCAAAATGTTGCGATGATTGGCATCAAAGGAGTTGGAGGAATTGGAAAATCTACCCTAGCCAGCAAAATTTTTGAGGAGAAAATTACCCTCGATCCTTCCCTAGGGGACGATGAAGATTTATTCCCAAAACGCTTTTGGTGGGAAGCGGGAAATCTGGGCGGATTTAGTGGTTTAGCTCGCCAATTCCTGACGGACTTTGGTTATCCTGTCCCCGAAAAAGAAATAGATTTACAGGAAGCTTTAATCAGACAATTGCAACGCCATCGCCACCTAATTATTATCGATAATCTAGAGAGTTTATTAGGGGAAGATGGTTCTTGGAATAATGAATTTTATCAGCAGTTTTTCACTGCTTGGATAGAAAAAGGTGACACCAGCAAAATTATAGTCACCACCAGAGAAAAGCCAAAAACTAGGGGTTTTAACCGTTGGATTGAGCTAAAAGGTTTGAAACCACCTGAAGGGGCGCAATTGTTAGCAGAATCGCAAATAACAGGGGATCTAGAGAACTTTTCTCGACGGGTGGATGGTCATCCATTACTCCTGCGATTGGTGGCGGATTTAATCTTAGCAGAATTTCCGCAAAACCCCAGTTTAGAAAGGTTAGCGGATTTAGGATTAGGAAATTTATCGCAACTTTTGAGCGATCCGCAGGTGGTGGGGAGCCATCGTCAAGAGACAGTGGGAATTGCTTTAGTTTTAGATGCTAGTTTTCAGCGACTTAGCCAAAGACAGCAGGAATTATTCACTAAAACCAGCATTTATCGCCGAGAATTTGATTCTCCGGCAGCCAAAGCGGTGATGGATAATTACCCGGAGATCGCACTATCCGAGATCACGGCAGATCTGCGAGAATTACAGCGACGATCATTATTAGAAGAAAAAGAGGAAAATCGCCAGCGAATTTTTAGTTTTCAGCCTTTAGTTTGGGAATATGCACAATACAAAGCCGGCGATCAAAGGGAATTACACCAAAAAGCGATCGCCTATTATCTTTCTATTGCTCAACCCGACTCCTGGGAAATCCTCAACGATGTGCAACCTTACCTAGAAATTTTCTATCATTGCTATCAGTTAACCGAGTACGACAATGCTTTTGATATTCTCCGTGCTATCGAGAATTTTCTCACCCGACGGGGGTATTATCAAACCCTAGCGGATTATTACCTTGAATTAGTCACTGTTTACCAACAACAGGAGGAGCAAACCAACCGGAAATATTTCGCATCCCTCACCAGTTTAGGCAATGTTTACAAATCCCTAGGAGAATACCAAAAAGCGATCGAGTTTCATCAACAGTCCTTAGCAATCTTTCGGGAAATCGGTGATCGGGGGGGTGAAGCGAATTCCTACATGGGTTTAGGCAATGTTTACAATTCCCTAGGAGAATACCAAAAAGCGATCGAGTTTCATCAACAGTCCTTAGCAATCTTTCGGGAAATCGGTGATCGGGGGGGTGAAGCGAATTCCTACAATAATTTAGGCAATGTTTACGGTTCCCTAGGAGAATACCAAAAAGCGATCGAGTTTTATCAACAATCCTTAGCAATCAAACGGGAAATCGGTGATCGGGGGGGTGAAGCGAAATCCTACAATAATTTAGGCAATGTTTACGATTCCCTAGGAGAATACGAAAAAGCGATCGAGTTTCATCAACAGTCTTTAGCAATCGAACGGGAAATCGGTGATCGGGGGGGTGAAGCGAAATCCTACATGGGTTTAGGCAATGTTTACTATTCCCTAGGAGAATACCAAAAAGCGATCGAGTTTTA
>NZ_JADBUE010000091.1:0-9955 GCF_020245805.1 Microcystis sp. M179S2
ACTCGACCGACCCAACTGCAACAAAAAGCGTTAGATTTATTGGGAGTTTCCCTGATTTGTACCCAGTAACGGGGCATCAGAAATTCTCTTAATCCCTCCTACAGCATAGGTTATGGCTTTTTGTCAACGGGGAAGTCCAGATATAAACTAATTTTTCGTTTACATCTAGAGCGAATAGGCCCGTGAAGATCAGTTCAAAAACCAGACTGACCACAGCGATAATGCCGATGAACAAGAGTCCCTTAAAGGGTTGATTTTTCCAGATATTCCGTTTCTGGAGCGGATGGGCAACACTCATATTTCCTCTACAGTAGTGTGACCGATCGAAGGTAGAAATCAGGAGGAGAGGGAGGGCGCTCCCCTTCCTCCCGCAGACTTATAGCCAAGGATGGCGGGGCGGGTTGGCACCGTTGAGGAAGTAATTGCCGATCGCATAGTATTTCCAGCGCACCGGATCGTGGAGGGTGTGGGCGCGGGCGTTGCGCCAGTGGCGATCGTAGTTAAATTCCTCTAGGGTGGACTTCGTGCCGGCCAGTTCAAAGAGTTTATTGGTGGCCAGTAGGGAGGCTTCCGTGGCGATCGCTTTGGCCTCGGCGACGGCGATCGACGATTCCACTACTTTCGCCTCCTCTAACCCGGATTCATAGGCCGCGTCGATAAATTCCCCGGCCCGCCGTAGTAGGGCTTCCGCCGCGTGGATTTGTAGGATCACGTTGCCCAGATTGTAGAGAGTCAGGGGATCTTCAAAACCCTTCTCCTGGTTACTATCCACCCAGGGACGGGTATGGTTGCGGACGAAATACAGGGTATCGCGCAGGGCGGCCTTGGCGATGCCCACGTCTACCGCCGCTTGGATAATCTGTGCCACCGCACCCATCGGGGTCGCCCGTTCAAAAGCTAGATAGTGAGGGATGACGTGTTCCGGTTTCACCAGGACATTTTCGAGAATCGTCGTGCCGCTCGCGGTGGTGCGTTGACCGAAACTCGTCCAATCATCGAGCAGAGTCAAGCCTTCCGCGTCCCGTTCCACAAAGGCGACGATCGTATTGCCGTTCTCATCGGCGGCGATCGTGGGAATCCAATCGGCCAGCAGGGCACCGGCGGAGTAATACTTGCGTCCGTTGAGAACGTAGCCATCGCCCGATCGAGTTAATTTGGTTTGCACGTCCGTCACTGACTTGGTGCCGATCTCCGAGAAGGCGTTCCCAAACCGTTTGCCTTGCAGTACCAAGTCAAAGAAAAATCGCTTCTGTTCCTCCGTACCGTCGAGCCGGATCGCTTCCACCATATAGAGGTGATTCTGGGGAATCTGTCCCAAACTAGAATCCGCTTCGGCAATAATGGCGATCACTTGCGCTAGGGTGGCGTAGGATACGCCCGCACCCCCGTATTCCTTGGGAACGATGATCCCCCATAGCCCGCTGCGCGAGAATTTTTTTACCTCTTCCACCGGTAGACGGCGTTCGCGATCGCGGAGGGAATCCTCGTGGAGAAATTCTGCGGCCAGTTCTTTGGCCACAGCGATCGCTTCTCGATCGTCTTGAATCAGATGGGCGGTCGGTTCCGTTTCAACATTTACTAACGTGGTCATGGTTACTACTCCTAGACTGTGAGATAGAGTGGCCTAGCTTTTAATACAGAGAGCGCGAGGACTGATATCTCGCCCTAAGGGCCAAAACTTGCCGGTATTTCTGGATATCGCGGTTCATGGCGAAAATGGGAACGAGAGGGCCGAGCAAACAGACGATCGGGCCGATATACAAGAACCTCCAGCTGAATCCGTAGGAAGTAATGATCAGAGCCGAACCGATAATCCAACCGAAGGCTCCATAGAGTAAGGCATGGTTTTCCTGGCTCCCTTCTAGATTCCCCTCTTCTTCCTCCTCTTCGAGTCCATAGGTTGCCGAAGCGTAGGTCAACACGAGATACATTCCCCGCAGAAAGAAAATCGTGATGATAGCGGCAATAACACCGGCGATAATGGTGGTCGGGGAATAGGGATTTTGAGTTAGGGGACGACTAGGGAGACTTTGGGCGGGAACCGCTCCGGCATAGAAAACCGTGAGCATCATGCCGCCCAGGAAATAGCCGAGCCGCTTCGCCCAAGTCCGCAAGGAGGGCGGTATCATCTGCAAGAGACTATTCATGATCGTGATTCTGTGAAAACTTATCGCAGCGCGACAGAAGAAGTGTCCGGTATCTCGGATAGATCCTGTGCCTGACGTAGTTGGGTGTAATCGAAGCGTCGGGAATTGGTCAAGGCAATCACAATTGGGACGATCGTGCTGACTGCGACTACCGTATAGGTACCGATCTCCTCGCCGAACTTGGCGAGGGCGAAAACCCCGGCAATCAGACCGATGATCGTTCCGGCGGTAAAGGCCGTGGCATTCATTCGCGACCAGACGATCGACAGTACCAGAGGCACGAGAACGGCGGCGCGGATGATGGAAGTCCCCAGTACCAGCGTCACCAGATCGATTCCCGATAGCACCACCGCCACCGAAATTCCCGCCGCTAACACCATCGAAAACCGCGTCCAAGCGAAGAGGGAGCGATCGGAAATAGCGGGGAACAGGGGCTTGATCACATCCACCGCAGAAACCGAACTAACCGCCGCCAATGTGCCGTCACAGGTGGAATAGCAGGCCGACAGCACAATGATCACGAACAGGTAGATCACCCAATCGGGCAAACCTAAATGGGAAACCAAAAAAGGACCCAAGGCGGCGGGATCACCGCCAAGATCCCGGGCCAGATCCACCTTGAGCGCGATGCCCACTAGCCCTACCACCCCTAGACAGAGGGCGACCACATAGTAGAGTCCCCCACCCCAGAAAAAGGTTTTGCCTAATTCCCGTTCTTTGATCCCCCAAGCCACCTGCCAGAATTCCTGTCCGGCGATCGTGGCAGTAATCAGCGCGAGGGCGAAGGTTAAGCCGAAATTCTGGAAGGCATCCGGTCGCGTCACCGAAAGAAGTTCGCCGCCCTGACTCTGTACGGTGTGCCACACGGCTTCCGCCCCTCCCACCTGGCCTAAGACCGCCGTGGTGACCAGGACAGAGGGAACCATAATCAGCAAACACATCAAGGTAGAAGTAGCCATGGATGCCCAAAGTCCCCCTAAACTGATGTACAGGAGAATGACGATCGAGGAGATGGTTGCGACTACCCCCTCCGGAAGACCGAAGATCGTGGCCACCATCAGGGATGCTCCCTTGAGATTCACTGTGACAATTTGGATCGCCCCGAAGAGGATACCAGCGACTACGACCACGCGAGCCAATTTTGCTCCCGCGTAACGAGCGGAGATAAACTCGCTGATGGTATAACCGTGGGGCATCAATCGCCGTAACTTTTTGGCAAAGGGAATCACGGCAATGACCGCCGCACCATTGGGGACGGTAAACCAAAATAAGCCCGATAATCCGTACTTAAAGGTGACTCCGATCGGCAGTAAAATCCCGATCACCCAAGTCCAGACGGAAAGCAAGCCGGCAATCCCGAATCCTAAACCCAGCTTGCGACCGGCAATCACAAAATCGTGGGTGTTTTTTACCAGTTTCCACTTAGCGTAGTAGGAAACAATCAACATAGCCAGACCTAACGCGATCAGGGTGACAATTCCCTCGATCGGTCCAAGTAGAGCTGCCTTAGCGAAACTAATCCCTTCCATTACGATTTGATTTTTTCCTTGTGTATTTCTTTCTTTCGCTTAAACCAGGGCGAACTCTTCTCTGGGGGAACGACGGGATTCCAGTTGCCGCACGAGCGGGATCACCTCGCGACCGAAGGCGGGTAAATCGTCCGTATAGTGCAGGAAACCACCGAGAATCAAATCGACCCCCACGGCGTGAAACTGCTGGATTTTTTCCGCTACCTGTTCTTTTGTGCCGATCAGTCCGGTACGGAATCCATCGTTGTACTGTACTAGATCTTCAAAGTTCGAGTTGGCCCACATTCCCACTTTTTCACTGGTGGCGGAACCCGCTTGTTTGACTGCTTCGCCAAATCCTTGCACGGCCTCTTTGTCGGCTTTGGCAATAATCTCCCGCAGTACCTCGTGGGCTTCTTTTTCGGTATCACGGACAAGGATAAAGGCGTTGAGACCGAACTTGATACTACGGCCGGCTTGACGGGCAAGGGCGGAAACTTCCTCGATCTGTTCGCGGACTCCCTCGATCGAGTTGCCGTTCATGAAATACCAGTCCGATACCCGACCGGCCATCTGTCGGGCGGCTTTGGAGTTACCTCCCTGAAAGATTTCGGGATGGGGATGATTATTAACGGGGCGGGGTTTGACCCAACCGCCGTTGATGCGATAAAAATCCCCTTTGAAGTGGAATTCGTCTTCTGTCCACAGTCCCTTGAGGATGCGAATGAATTCCTCGGAGCGTCGATAGCGTTCATCGTGATCGAGCCAAGGTTCACCATAGATGGTGAATTCACCCTTGAACCAGCCACTGACGATGTTGAGGGCGAAACGACCTTTGGAAATGACATCGATCGTCGAGCCGATTTTGGCGACGACCCCGGGATGCCATAAACCGGGATGGACGGCGGCGATTAGGGTGATTTTCTTGGTTACGGGGGCTAGGGCGGCGACGGTGGCAAAGGCCTCTAGTTGATACTCCGCGCCGTAGCTGGCGATGAATCGGGCTTGGGCTAACGCGTACTCGAACCCGACTTCTTCGGCAGTCTGTGCCAGCCAAGCGTTGTAATCGTAGGTCCAATCGGTGTTTTGCGGGATTTTACTCACCACTAACCCGCCACTAACATTGGGAACCCAGTAAGCGAACTTAATATCTACCATGATTCGGTTACTCCGTGATGGAAACTATTGGTTCGATCGCTTCACCGTTCGCAAGAATCCAGTGTCTTTCGTGTTCGTCTGGAGGAGCGATCCCGTTTTTGGCGATCACCAATTACCCTAACTCAAGTCTTTAGAATGCTGTTTCTAGCAAGATTCGAGTTACCTATATCGGGGTCAAAACTCGCTCTGTCTCAAGCCTGGAGCCGAGGACTACTGTAATTCGACCGAAATATAGTTGATTGCCTTTCAGTGTAATCACTACTCAAGGATGACGTCGTAGTTTGATACACCCCGATTGACTTTTTCTATGCCATTTTGGAATACGGTGCGTCTTCCAGGGGTACTCCAATCGAACCTCAATACCTGATATTCCAAATCGTGATAGACAAGAGGAATTTCGGTATAAGGAAAAATAACGCTTCTGGGGAAGGAACATGATAGAGTGATGGCTCCTAAAAAACACGTCTCCCTCGTGGGTATTGGAAAACACCTATGCCGCTTCAGTTTGGAATTTGGGCACCCGTTTGTGGTGGATGGTTGCGAGTGATTAACCCGGAGAGAAATTGGTCGATTTCCGATCTGGTCGAGTTGGCCGTTCAAGCCGATCGAGTGGGCTATGATTTCTACTACATTCCCGAACACTATCTCAATGCGGTACACGGGCCGGATCATGGCGTAACTGACGCTTGGCTCACGGCCGGCGCGGTGAGTTTAGCGACCCAAGAGATTAAAATCGTCACGGCCGTACAACCGGGCTTTAAATTGCCCGCAGTGGTGGCCAAGCTAAGTGCCGCTCTCCAGAATCAACCCGGTGGAGGCCGGTTCGGTTTGAGCGGGATCGCGGGGTGGTGGCAACTAGAAGTGGAAAGCTACGGTGATGTTTGGCTCGCCCACGGCGATCGCTACGCTAGATTAGAAGAATATCTTCAGATTATTCGGGGATTATGGACGACTGCCGATTTTAATTATCGGGGCAAATATTACACGATCACCCAGGGCATTTTAGCCGAGCGACCGACACCGCTTCCTCTCGTTTTTATTGCGGGAGAATCGGAACGAGCGATCGATCTAGCGGCTCGTTTGGGGGATTATCTTTTTATTAATGCGGATGATGTGGAAAAAACGGCCGCGCTGGTGGAGAAGGTAAAACGCTGGGCGAGCGATCGCTATCAACGGCAGATTCAAGTAGCGATGAGTGCTTTCGCCATTGTCCGCCCTACCAGGGTCGAAGCCGAGTCCAGACTAGACAAGATTTATCGCTCTGCCGACACTCGAAAAATTCGTTATTTCCAACAACAAATCGATGCCAATGCAGTAGCCCACAATAAACTAGATATCGGTCAAACGATCGAGGCAAATCTTGGCCTCTCGGCTCGATTTGTCGGCGATCCACAGACGGTGATCCGTCGCTTGAGAGACTACGAATCTATCGGGGTTGACCTGATTATCTTCAAGTTTGAATCCACCCGGGAAGATGCTCTCTATTTTCATCAACAGGTGATCGATCGATACGCACACCCCTATCCTTTAATTTCTCGGTGAATTATGAGTCGAATTACCTCGGAAGACATTACCCTAAATCACCTGAAAATTCTCAAGACGGTCGATGATTCTGGTAGCTTTTCTAAAGCGGCCTATCAATTGGGCTATAGTCAATCATTAATTAGCAAAAAAGTCAAGCAATTAGAGGATTATTTTGGAGTATTGCTGGTTAATCGCTCCCCTGGCTCGATCAAACTAACCAATCAGGGTAGAAAGCTAATTTCTGAAACCTTTCAGGTGATAGAAACCGTGGAAACCCTTCAACGAGAGTTTCAGCTGACCTTAAGTGCCGACGGAGAAGACTTAATTCTCGGTGCTACCCCTTTAATTTTAGAAGTCTGGTTAAAACATTACTGGCGACGATTTCGGCTTTGCTTTCCAAGTCGAAATATTCAAGAGATTTCCCTATCCGCTCAAGGTTTATTGGCCGAATCCTCGCCCAAAAACTTTGATATTCTGCTCAACAGTTTCTCCGCTTATAAAGATAAACATCATTGTACTAGACTAACTACCCACCGCTTCCAACTTATTTCTTTCGGTAAGAATGATCTATTTCCTAGCAAAAAATTGATTAAAATCTCAGATATAAACCCAACCGACTTGGTTCTTTTAGATGAAATTTATCAAGAGCTTTGTAAAAATCAAGTTGTCTTAAACTATCTAAGGGATGTACGAATCATTGAAAGTTATCAAGAACTTCTCGATTCTGTGCAAAAAAGCCATAAATCAACTATCCTGCCTGATTTTTGCCAATTTAATTCCCTCTTGAATTATCCAGCATCGATAATACCTATACAGGATGTCAACGAATATGGAGTCTATCTGCACGTACCTCATTTTAGCGAGCTATTAATATTAGGAGAAAGTTTGGTTAGAAGTTTTCGCCTCGATCAGGATGATTTAGCAATTTCCCCGCAACCGAATCTTATTTTTGCCAGCGATACTTTGCCAACGGAAAATATACTCAGAGTTGGAATTCAACGGGATTCGATCGGACAGTTTATCGCCAGCTATGGAGTTAAATATGTTTTCGATCTACAGCGAGAGTCCAACGAACAACCAATTTTTCAGAAAAATATCGAGATCGATCGAAATTTTACCTTACAGATCGTTGAATTCGCTTGTGGTGAACAAATGAATCAACAAATGAAAAGAGGAGATTTAGATATTTGTATTTTAGACGATATTTCTCTTTTAAACAATGGTACTATGTTTTTTAACAATCTCAGTTTCGGTTCTAAACTAATCGGGATTGCCTCTTATAATATTTTCGGTGAAGATCTGAGGATTCTGCTTCCTAAAGACTCTCCAATCGCCACCGTCCCAGAACTAAGAGGCAAACGTATTTCCACCTTATTTGGTTCCAACGCGCATCGATTTATTATCACTCTTTTTAACCTGTACGGACTGGAGATCAGTCGAGATTGTCACTTGGTTAATGAAGATCCACATACGGCAAGTATGAGCTTTAGAAAAAAGCAAATAGATGCCTATGTATGTTGTGATACTTTTACTTCTATTTTTCAAGAATACGTTTCAGCCAAAAAATTACCCCTAGAGCAAAATTTCGGTTTAAGAATTCCTTCCCTTAGAGGCATTGTTTGTCGATCGCGGTTTCTCAAAGAAAACCCCAAACTTGTTATCGCTTACCTACACGACTTGGTAATCGCCAATCATTGGTTTCATTCAGATTCCGCAAGAGCGATCAAGTTGTTAAACGATGTAACATGGGTTTGTCCTGATCGGGTATTTCAGTTCTTCGCTCCTGCCTCTGGAAACCACACCGATCCCACCCTAAAACCCCAATGGTCTTGGCTATTAAAAACCCTCAATCGTAGGTTAGATGGACAATACGGTATCTCATTATTTGACGTAGATTTTTGGATGGACGATTATTTTTTACGGCTAGTCTATAATTTACTCGAACTAGATTACCATTTCCATCAGGTTTCTTTTTCGAGCCAACTCTCTAATGGTTATTTTCCAGAGGAAAAATTTAATCGGTACGCTCAAGTTCTATAAAAATTTTTGATATACTTTGATACCCGTTTATACCTGTCAAATTCCGAGCGAATGGTAACAGAAATTTTCGTCCAGATGATACTTTTTAAAACACAATATTTCGCTAGAATTAATGTGTTATTATTTCTACACGAAGGATACCGACCATGCAATTACTCTGGTTTATCCCGACCCACGGCGACGGACGTTATCTGGGAACGGCGATCGGCGGGAGAAGCGTTACTTTCGCATACATGTTGCAGATTGCCCGTGCCGTAGACGATTTAGGCTACACGGGTGCGCTTTTACCGACCGGGCGTTCCTGCGAGGACGCGTGGATCGTCGCTTCCACCCTCGTCACGCACACGCGACAGATGCGCTTTCTCGTGGCGGTGCGGCCGGGGTTAGTTTCTCCTGGGGTGGCGGCGAGAATGGCGGCCACTTTTGATCGCCTTTCCGAGGGGCGCTTACTAATTAACGTCGTCACGGGAGGCGATCCAGTGGAATTGGCCGGAGATGGCGTATATTTAAATCATGATGATCGCTACCGTCTAACCGATGAATTTCTAACGGTGTGGCGACAACTATTATCGAAACCGAACACGGACTTTCAAGGCGATTACCTGCGGATCGAGGGGGGAAAAGTCCTGTTTCCCCCCGTACAGAAGCCCCACCCACCCCTTTGGTTCGGTGGCTCCTCGCCCATCGCCCACGAGATTGCCGCTAAACACGTCGATGTCTATCTGACCTGGGGCGAACCCCCGTCCGCGGTGGCCGAAAAAATCATCACCGTGCGCCGTTTAGCCGAAGCCCGCGGTCGGACGCTCCGATTCGGCATTCGTTTACACGTTATCGTCCGGGAAACGGCCAGCGAAGCGTGGGAGGCGGCGGAGACATTGATCCGCTATGTAGACGAGGAAGCGATTGCTACCGCCCAAAACGCCTACGCGCGCATGGACTCGGAAGGGCAACGGCGGATGAGTCAATTGCACAACGGCAGTCGCGCCGCCTTGGAAATTAGCCCAAATCTCTGGGCAGGGGTGGGTTTGGTACGCGGGGGAGCGGGAACCGCTCTCGTGGGGGATGCGGATACGGTAGCGCGCCGTCTGCTCGAATACCGAGATATCGGTATCGAGACGTTTATTCTCTCCGGTTATCCCCATCTAGAGGAAGCCTACCGGGCCGCCGAACTGTTGTTTCCCCGTTTACCAGTAGAGAGCGCGCCGATCCGACCCCAACCCGTTCAGGTTCTCGCTCCTTTCGGCGAGATCGTTGCCCATATCTAATTTCCGCTAGTGTTCTAAATCTGTGGAATAAGTAATAATGGTTGGTTCTTCGGCACTTATTATGCAGACTTATGCAGACGGGGTGATTATGATTCTGAAACTCTTGATGGATAAGACTTGTAAGATTCACAAACCGTCTCCAGTATAGTATCTACCGAAGAGCCATAATTCCTAGTAGTCTGTCAAGTTTGAATTGAGGGATAGAGTTTTTTTAATTTAATACGAGCATCAGCAGTAGTAAATCTCCAGTCAACTGAATTTGACTTTTCATTTCGATTTTCTTCCCATGCCTTAATTTCTTGTTTTAAACTAT
>NZ_JADBUE010000092.1:0-8307 GCF_020245805.1 Microcystis sp. M179S2
ATTTCTCCATTTTTTTGCTTACCTCCACCTTAATTCCTTCTTTCAAAACTATACCTATCAATCGTTTCCCCTTTTTTTAAGTTTCTTCTCTTTTTGTTAAGAAAGATCTGACTAATGGATAGCTTATCAAGGGGGGATTAAAGGGGGGACTAAGGGGGGATCGGCACCCCCCTTATTAAGGGGGGCAGGGGGTATCGAACCTAAAATCCATTTTTAATTTAATTATAACCAGCTACTTATCAATACCAAATAGAATAAAGGTTTCATCGATCCAGAGTGTATCGGACTTATTTGAAATCACTATAGTTGTTTCAGTTTATTGCAGACGGTGGATTACGCTTCGCTAATCCACCCTACCATCTGTTCCCTATTCCCTATTCTCTATAGTTGAATTTGTTTTTGACTAGGTACTTAAAACTGTAAAAACTTTTTAATTTGTGTCCAAAGATTGCCAAAAGACTCTTTCATTTCCTCCTTAATTTTCCAGCGTTTAAATGCCTCTTCGTAGGCAATTCCTTGATTTTGAAAAGTTTTCCAAGCCGAGAGAGAAAGAGGTAAACCCATCAGCAAAAAGATATAAATTGCCCAAGAAATTGTTCCAGCACTAATTAAGTTAATGGTAAGAAAAAAACTATTAATAATCAGATAGCGAACGGTTTTATGTTTTAGCTCCTCACGACGAAAGCGATCGAATTCTTGCCGCTTATAACTGACCATTTTTGACTCTTGCCAGTCATTTTCCGCCGCTTCTAAGTCTTTAACTTCAATAGCTAAATCGTCGGCAATTTCTAACAACTGTTGACGGGTAATTTCTCCCTTATCCCCTTGACGGGAGATAGCCAAATAGAGAATTTCCTGCACATCCTCTTGACTGTAGGATTGGGGAGGGAAAAAATCGGGGTTTGGCATAGCGATAGAGAAAGAAATAGGTTCCTTCTCTATTATGGGCGATCGATTTAGCGATTGACAGTTAGACGAGACAGGGAGTTTTTAACTGATTCATCCATGCTTCTAAATCCTGCAAAGAGCGATCGGCATATTGACCGTAACGTTCCCGTTTATTGCGGATTTTTCTGGTAAAATTCGGCAAAATGCCAAAATTTGGCGGCATCGGTTGAAAATGTTTCGGTTCGGCACTGCTGATAAACTCAAATAATGACCCCATCATCGTTGTGGTTGGCAATGTCACCGTTTCTAATCCTAAAGCTAAACGAGCGGCATTAGTTCCCGCTAACCATCCCCCAGCAGCCGCAGCCGTATAGCCTTCCGTGCCGATTAACTGTCCTGCCGCTAATAGCGTCGGTCGCGATTTAAACTGGAGACTGGAGGATAATAACTGGGGAGAATTGATAAAGGTGTTTTTGTGCATCACCCCCATGCGGACAAATTCGGCCTTTTCTAACCCCGGAATCAGACGGAAAACTCGTGTTTGTTCACCCCATTTTAAATTAGTTTGAAATCCCACCATATTCCACAATTGCCCCGCTTTATCTTCCATTCGCAACTGTATAACTGCGTAGGGACGTTGATCTGGATATCTGGGATCCGCTAATCCCACCGGTTTCAGGGGACCAAAACGCATGGTATCCTCTCCCCGACTGGCTAATTCTTCGATTGGCAGACAAGCCTCGAAAAATTTGGCATTTTCTCGCTCAAAATCCTTTAATTCTGCCTGTTCTGCCTGTTTTAGTTCTTGCCAGAAGTGCAGGTATTGTTCCCGATCCATGGGACAATTGAGATAGGCGGCCTCACCTTTATCGTAACGGGAGGCCAGAAAAGCGATCGATCGATCGATCGATTCCCCTAGAATAATCGGACTAGCGGCATCAAAAAAGCTCAGATAGTCCAGGCCGGCAAAATTTTGCAGATCTGCGGCCAAAGCAGCACTGGTTAACGGTCCAGTGGTTAAAACGACGATACCATCCCGGGGAATTTCCGTGATCTCCTGACGTTTTAAGGTGACTAGAGGGTGGTTAGCCAAGATTTCCGTCAAATTTCGACTAAAGACCCCTCGATCGACCGCTAAAGCCCCTCCTGCGGGGACACTGTGCTGATCGGCCTGGGCAATAACTAGAGAATTTAAGCGTCGTAATTCTTCATGGAGTAACCCAGTAGCGCGATCCACCGCCATGGCACCAAAGGAGTTACTACAGACTAATTCGGCTAAAAATTGGCTATGGTGGGCGGGACTAGAGCGAATTGGGCGCATTTCGTACAGGATCACGGGAATACCTGCTTGGGCTATCTGCCACGCCGCCTCAGTCCCCGCTAATCCTCCACCAATTACATGAATAGGGCGATCGATCATAGTTGGGAGAAAATGGCTAGAGTAGGACTATTTTAGCGTCAGTTCCCAGTCACCAAAAAAATAGGCTGGGCTGACGGCGATCGCATGAAGATTGGGGCTGGTCGCAGACTCAGGTTATAATATTAAGGAAGGGATAGAATATTATATTTTATCTCGGCACCGGTTTTGCTTTCGAGAAGGTGGCAACACCGCCCCACTTTCTCACCATCTCCGTCCAGATGGGCTAGTTAGCGGTTTGACTTCTATGAACACCAATTATCTTGAAGAATACCAAAAATACCTAGCCGAATGGCAGAAAATGCTTCTGTCCGCTTGGGGTAATGGTGTTCCCTCGACTACACCAGTGTTTGAGTTTCCAGAAACTTTGGTTAAATCCCTCGAATATCAACAAGAATGGGTGAAATCCTACCTAACCGCCCAAGAAACCGCCACCAAAGTTGCCCTCGATAGTCAGAAACAATTCTGGGATAGTTATTTCGGTTTTGCTCGTCAGTCCATGGCTGTAATCAATAAACCGGCCTAATTTAGATATAAATTGGCTAGATAGTTCGGTTAGTGACTTAACTTCCCTTAAAAAATGAAATTCCTCAAATACAATCCCCTCTGGCTCTGTATTTGAGGCTTTTTTGGGTTTTATTACCTTTAGGCAATTAGGGAATTTTGGGGTTTAGCAAAAATCATCCGTCCGGCCGAGGTTTGCAGTGCAGATGTCACCACTACCCGCAATTCTCCCCCTAGATAATCTTTTCCTTCTTCTACCACTACCATCGTGCCATCTTCTAGATAACCGATGCCTTGGGTGGGTTCTTTTCCTGCTTTGAGAATTTTCAGATCCAACGTATCCCCGGGCAAGTAGATCGGACGTACTGCTTGGGCGAGATCGTTGACATTCAAGATGGTGACTTTTTGCAGATTGGCCACTTTACTGAGATTATAATCGTTAGTGAGCAAGGTGGCGTTAATTTCTTGGGCAAGATGGACTAATTTAGCATCTACGGTGCTAATATCGTCATAATCGGCGGGATGAATGACAATGCGATCGGGGAGTTCTTGCTGCATCCGGTTTAAGATATCTAGTCCTCGTCTTCCTCTGACTCGTTTTTGGTCGTTACTGCCATCCGCTAACTGTTGTAATTCCTGAAGGATAAATTGGGGAATGAGAATCTGTCCTTCGATAAATCCCGTGTCTAACAATTGTTCGATACGACCATCGATAATACAACTGGTGTCAACAACTTTGGTGGCGGCCGCTTGCAGGGTTCCTTCTGCCACTAAAATTGATTCCATACTATTGGGGTTAATCAGACGCAAAAAAGTCCGACCGTGGGTATCAGCTAAACTAACCCCCAGATAGGAAAACATAATACTGCCTAAAATGGCGATTATCGGCTTAATAAACGAGAATTCTCTGGGAATCGGTAGGAAGAAAATCGGAGCTAAGATCAGATTAGCAATCAACAAACCGATAACTAGACCGACCGAACGGGTTAAAATAACTTCGATCGGAGTTTGTCTTACTTGGGTTTCTAGACGACGATAGGTAGTTTGGGCAACTAAACCAAGGGCTAAACCAATAATTGAGGCAAAACCCGCCGATAACCAGCGTAACGCTTCAATATTGCTGATTTGCGACTGGACAGTAACCGGCAGCAAGTCCACACCACTATAGCCAATACTGGCAATAGCGAAGACGAATAGTAAAATTATGACTGCATCAAGCATAGGGATAATACCAGAGAGGATAGGGGGGAATGATGGTAGAAAAATAATGAGTATGAATGCTATTATCGAAAATTTGGGTTTAAAACCCCGTCCTTATTAGGACGGCTTTTCTTGATCCCTAATATAGCACTTGAGAACTTCCAATGGCGCACCTCTCAGTTATCAGTTATCAGTTATCAGTTATCAGTGGGTAAGTTATCAGTTATCAGATGTGAGTTTTTAAGTGTGCAGTATTAAATAGAATTTTCCTACTGTCTTTTTACTGTTTACTGCTCACTGATTACTGCTCACTGATTACTGTTTACTGATTACTGCTCACTGATTATAGAGTGCAGACCCACTCATTTTAACCCAATGAAAGCAAGGTATCAATACCGCATTTACCCAACAAACCAACAAAAAAGGCTTTTGTCTCAATTGTTCGGGTGTGTGCGTGTTGTCTGGAACAATACCTTAGCTCACTGCCAATAACTCTATCGACAAGGAGAGAAAAAGCCTAAATATACTGAGTTATCTAAGAGACTAACTAAGATTAAAAAGACAACATAAAAAAACTGTTTAACTGAGGTTTATTCTATTCTTTTACAACAGTATTTGAGAGATTTAGAGACAGCCTATTCTAACTTTTTTGCATCTTGTCAAGGAGAAAGAAAAGGGAAGAAAGTCAAACCTCCTAAATTTAAAAAACGTAAATCTAAACAATCAGCAAGATTTACCGATAATGGCTTCACCGTCAATCAACACCACGTTACTTTAGTAAAAATCGGTGATTTAAAAGTCATTTGGAGCCGTCCATTACCCTCTAAACCTTCTAGAGTCACCGTGATTAAAGACGCAGCAGATCGATACTTTCTTAGTTTTGTGGTTGAGATTCAACCTGAAACACTTCCTAACAATGGGGAGTCAGTAGGAATTGATCTAGGGATTGCTACTTTTGCTACTCTCTCAACAGGGGAAAAGATAAGCGCACCAAAACCGTTAAAGAAACGACTAAAACGGCTTAAAAAAGCACAGAGAAACCTTTCTAGAAAACAGAAAGGAAGTAAACGACGGGAAAAAACAAGAAAACGAGTGGCTAAAATCCACGCAAAGATTAAAGACACTCGCACTGATTTCTTGCAGAAACTATCCACTAGATTTTTCGTGAAAATCAAACGATAGTTTTAGAGGATTTAAACACATCGGCAATGGTTAAAAATCGTCAACTATCCCGTGCTATATCAGACTTAGGCTGGCGTTCTTTTCGAGATATGCTATCAGCAAAGTCTGATAAACTAAGACGTATTTAAACCGCTTATTCTTAGATTAGCCGAACCTCCCCCGCCCCCCCAACCCCCCCGACATCGGGGGGGCAAGGAGGGGTTTTGCCTCTTGCCTCTTGCCTCGTCTCAACAAGCAATTTAAATTACGAACAACTTAGCTAATTATCTAAGAGCAAAGGTCGCATAAAACCGCCATAATTCTCGTCATCTGTACCGATAAAGACTTCTATTTTACCTCTAGGAGATTCTCTGGTGGTCACCGCTTCCACTTTGGAGCCGTCGATTTCTGCAATTTTTTGGGGATTAGGGGCAATAATTAGGCTATTATCGGCTGTAACTTGACCGATACGGTAAACAGCACTTCTAAACACTCCCGCATTATCTGGATCGTAAGCGGAAGCTATGTAGATATTACCTTGCTTATCTACGGCTAAATCGGAGATGGGGCGAATATTTTTACCACTACCAAAAGGACTCCGAAAAGTTACCGACTGAAATTCCCCGAATTTTAAGGGATTGAACGAGATATCCGTCCAGCGAATCTTTGTACTCTCTTGACTATCGGCCCGTTCTGCGTAGATAAATAGATAACGATCGCCTTGCCGACTAACAGCGATCGCCTCTACATTGTCCACCGCGATCGGCCAATTTATTTGCTCAACTATCTTGACTTTTTGCTGGTTATATGCTACTAAAAATAGTCTTTGAAAAGGTTTTTTCTCGCCACTTTCAGCCAACAAAAATAAATTAGTTTCTGGGATAGAAGTAATACTTTCGAGATCGTTACTCAATCCCTCTGGATTTGGCCAATCTACCCTTAAAACCTGCCATAATAGCGGTTTTTCCTCTGTAGGCAGCTGTAAAAGACTCAGCCTTGGTTGAGATGGATCACTATTTTTGCCCTTATTTTTGGCATCGTGAACCCCTAGAAAAATATCCGCTTCTACCCAAGCTAAACCACTGAGATCCGGGAGATAAGTCTCCAGTCGTCTCGATTGTTGGGCAAAAGAGACTTGAGCGGCCGAAAAAAAGAAAACTAGGACTAAAATCGCTGAAAAAACAGTTTTTAGTAGGCCATTCTTCCTAAAAAATGCTCTATTATCTAACATATATCTCCTAACTCCTAATATCACTGATTAACTCCTCCACCACGCGATTTAAACCGACGGAATGGGAAGCTTTACATAAAATGCGATCGCCAGAATCGATCACTTTCTTTAAACGATTAATTAAATCTGCGTGAGTTTGAAAACATTCGCAAGCGACCCCAGTAGCGGACTCAGCAATAAACTTAGCTTCTGGGTCATCTACCAAGACAAACAAGCGATCTATACCTAGTTTTTGCACCCTCTCACCCACTTGGCGATGTAATTGCTCCGAAAAAGACCCTAACTCCTTCATCGTGCCTAAAACAGCAATATGACGCTGACCGGGAGTAGCTTTCAGTAAATCCAAGGCCGCTAACATTGATTCTAGACCCGCGTTATAGGTTTCATCGAGGAGTAGGATATCTGGCTCTAATTGGTAACGTTTGGCCCGACCACTGGGTAAATTAACTTTAATTCCCTCTTGCAAAGAAGTCCAATCGATGCCTAAAATTTTCGCTACGGCCAAGGCCGCCATAAAATTTAAAGCATGATGACGACCGGATAAAGGTAAGTTAAAATCTAGTCCATTTACTCGTAAAGTAGTTAAATCCAGTAATTCCCCGACTATATCGCCGCCAGAGAAGCCATAGGTAATTGTTTCCCCCTGCCATACCCGTTTAGCTGTTTCGGTAAGTAAAGGGTGATCGTAGTTAAGAACAGCTATACTACTAGAAGGAGACTCGGCCAATAACTCGCATTTCGCCTCTGCGATCGCTGCTTCCGACCCTAAACGACCGATGTGAGCGGTTCCCACATTAGTAATCACTGCGATCGTCGGTTGGGTGATTTGAGCGAGCAGGGCAATTTCTCCCCGTCCCCGCATTCCCATCTCGATTACGGCACTATCGTGAGTTTCATCCAGTTCGAGGAGAGTTTTCGGCACTCCGATCTCATTGTTATAATTAGCTAGGGTTTTATGTACCTTTCCCCGGGTTGCTAATACCGAAGCGATTAATTCTTTAGTCGTGGTTTTCCCCACCGATCCTGTAATAGCAATCACGGGTATAGTAAATTGATTCCGCCACCAATGGGCTAATTGCTGATAGGTTTCTAGGGTATTCTGGACCAGGAATACAGGAATATTACTAGAGTAATTTACCGAAACTGGCTGATCGACAATCAATGTCGCCGCTCCTTTTTCGATAGCCATATCGATAAAATCATGACCATTAAAATTATCACCTTTTAAGGCCAAAAATGCTTGTCCTGACTCAATACTACGGCTATCAGTATTAATGCCAGATACTAAACTATCAGGACTAAAACTTATGTCACCATTATCTTGTAAGGACAATAATTGAGCTAGTTGATTGAGGGATAAATGACAGGCCATAGACAATAAAAATACTTAGGATTAACATACTCCCACCGTCAAGCTACGCTGTGACGGGGGATTCTTTCCACATCGCTGTTAGAAATTCCTTGTTCAACGAGACAACTTAGATTCTCAATGTCTCCACTGAAAATCCAGAGGTCGGACTCTCCCAAGGCGTTTGGGTCGGTTTCTGTTTGCCCAACAGTACCGTTGAGATGATTTCCCAAATATTGTAACCCTTTTTTAAGAATATTTATTGCTGCATTATGATCCCTATCTAAGATTGTTTTACAGTTAGGACATTGATGAGTTCTAGTGCTTAAGGTTTTTTGAACTCTCGTACCACAAACTGAACAATCTTGAGTCGTGAAATGGGGAGGAACAGCAACACAAACAATCCGATAAATCTTGGCAAAAAATTCAAACCATTCAGTGAATTGATACCAAGAAGCATCAGAAATCGACTTGGCAAGCTTACGGTTTTTGACTAAGTTTCTTACCTTTAAAGCTTCATAGACTACCAGATCATTAGACTGGACTAACGCCAAAGCG
>NZ_JADBUE010000093.1:0-14877 GCF_020245805.1 Microcystis sp. M179S2
GTCTTAGAAAAAACCAAAGACCACATCTCATCACATTCTCTAACCAATTTACCTTTTGGTTTGTCCGAAACCTTTATTTGACGGGGGACAGCCGCCAGTTTATTGTTGACATAGTTTTGTAACCATGACCAACTTACCCCTATTACTCTAGCAATTCCTCGCAAGGAAATTCGTTCGAGTAAGAGTTTATCAATTAATTGTTTGGTTTCGTCAGAGACGGTTTTATTAGTGGGATTGATCACAAACTGACGACCACACTCTTTACCTTGACGTTTGGGTTTTCCATTATGAATAGAACCATTCTTGATCCTATGGTGAGAACCACAATTAGGACAGGGGAATAGAGGTGAAGGGGGTACTTTGTTCGGTGCTAGACTGATATTTGAGTAAGCCAGACAGGAGCCAGAAAAAGATATTTATTAGAAAAGTCATGATCAAGCTAGAGGTTTAAAGACTGATTGGGTTCCAATTATTTTTATTCATAAATATTTTACACAATTCATACCAGGTAAGCAAGAGGGCTACGGCACTACTACCGAATCATTACCCGTTTCTTTAGGTGGCTGACCGAGAATCAGGATGTGTTTGCCGCTTATCAAGCCAGTTTCGGCTTTGTTTGGGCTTAAAATTTGTTGAAGTCCCACTAGAAGCATTCAGTCATCAGTTTTTTGTCATGCCCACTACTGCCCAACAAGTTTATAATCAAGTGGTTTGTAACTTATCATCTGGGGAACGTTTGCGATTGGCCACAATCATTCTCAATCAACTTGTCGGACAACAACAACCATCGCTCGATCAAAGTGATACCTGGACTGAGGAGGATCAGATCGATCTTGTCAATTTTTCCCTAAACTACGCGGCCAAAACTTTCTCTGATGTGGAGGGGATTTAATTGGTGACGTTTTCTTCTGGAGATGTGGTGACAATTGATTTTCCCGGTGTGACAGGAATTAAGTGCCGTCCGGCTGTGGTTTTGTCATCCGATGATGGAAAACCATAAGGGCAAGTTATGGCGAATACTAAACAATTTAGTCAACGACATAACCCCTTGTCCCCTAACCCTACGATTTTTTACTAAAATAACTGATATAGTCATTTCAGATAAGTCTGATACAATCTAGACCAGTTAAACCCTTATGAACTCTGGCATTGATATTCTCAATCTTAATTGAAATGACTATAACTGATAACTGATAACTGATAACTGATAACTGATTATGTCTCGTCGTCAACTGTTGAGTTTTTTAATTGCAGTAATTCTGGCATTTTTTGCCTTTATTCCCGATGCTAACGCTTTAGGTGGCCCCCAACCCCCTTTAAATCAACCGGCACCCGATTTTACCCTACCGACTAACACGGGAGAAGGGAATATTTCCCTATCGGATTATCGGGGTAAGTGGGTAGTTTTATATTTTTATCCCAAGGATTTTACCCCCGGCTGTACCCTAGAAGCGCGGCGTTTTCAGCAGGATTTGCCGAAATATATGGCTAAAAATACGCAAGTTTTAGGGGTAAGTGCCGATGATGTCGATTCTCATGCGGAATTTTGTGACTCGGAGGGGTTAAAATTTCCCTTACTGGCAGATACTACCGGAGATGTTAGTAAAGCTTATGGTTCTTGGATGGGTTATGTTTCCCTGCGTCATACCTATCTTATCGATCCGCAAGGGATTTTAAAAGAGATTTATTTAGGGGTAAATCCTGCCATTCACAGCGCCGAAGTTTTAGCACGTTTAGAGGAATTACAGGCGAGTTCTTGAGATAATTGCTCTTGAATCTAGAAATTATCTTGATAAAAGCTATCTGCAGCCGATGGGATAAAAAAAATCCCGACCACGATTTTTTCATCGGTGGGGGATATAGATTAACAACCTTAACCGAGATAATCAGGACTAATTGCAATTATCGTCCTTATCACCCTTACAGTCACGGTTTTGTAAAATTAGCGGCCAAGAGGAATGGTCAAAATGGTTATCTTGACTATTAACCGCTAAAGTGTGAGGAATTGAACCTAACAGCAAGGAGGCCACAACAAACAAGGTTAACGAGATTTTCATGGTTTTACTCCCTTAGACACTATCAGGTAATTGACCTATTTTTACCATAGGGCCTTCCTTCTCGGATGTCAGTCCCATTGCCAAGAGGGAAAAAGGGGTTAACATGGAAAAAAAGGGAATATAAGTAGAATAAAGTAGAACCGGATGAAACCACAGGGATGGGACGAGTTTCTTAAACATCTAGCTAGAGAATACGGTGTTCAAGGCAAATTAAAAGAGATTTTTTTAGTTCGTTTTGCCTACGAAAATTGGCGCAAACCGGATGAGGAAATTTGGGAAATGGCTGAGGCCGCCAGCCATGAAACCTATAAAAAACAAATGACTAAAATCTATAGCTATTTCTCGGCAGATAAAGATAATGGCTGTCCCGAACTCGAATTAGGTAGTAAAGGGCCGGGTAAGTTCCAAATCCTCCGAGAATGGTTCAAAGATATCAAATATCCTCAATGGAAAAATCACCCCACCCCGATACTAGCAGAAAAATCAGTTATAGATACTTATATTAGCCGCCCTCCCGTCGAAAGCGACTGTTATCAAGAAATTAATCGTCCGGGGTCACTCATTCGCATTAAATCCCCCGAAAAGACCGGTAAAACTTCTCTCCTTAAACATCTGCTCGCTCAGGCAGATAGTTGGGGACATAGCACAGTTTATATTAATTGTCAAGTGGCAGAAAAGGCGATGTTTGCCAGTTTAGACCGATTTTGTCGCTGGTTTTCGGCAAATGTCAGCCGAGAATTGGGTTTAAAGCCTCAATTAGATGAATATTGGGACGAGGAACTATTTGGCAGTTTAATCAGTTGTCAAACCTATTTTCAGTCCTATCTTTTGGAACAGATTAACGGGCCGCTCTTTTTGGCCCTAGATAATTTAGACAGAATTTTCGAGTATCCCGACATCGCTAGGGATTTTCTGCCGCTTTTGCGCTGTTGGCACGAAGAAGCTAATAATTTAGAAATCTGGCAGAATTTGCGGTTAGCGATTGCTAATTCCACGGAAATCTATATTCAATTGGACGCTAATCAATCTCCCTTTAATGTCGGTCGCGCGATTAAATTACCCGGTTTTAGCCTCGAACAACTGGAAAACTTGGCTAGTAGCTACGGATTGCCTAAAAATGACGATAATCAGCGTTTTATCGGGGATTTAATCGCTCTAGTTGCTGGTCATCCCTATCTTAGCCGTTTGGCCCTGGAAGCGCGGGTGCGCGGGGAAAAAAATATTCTCCCTAATGCTGCTACCCAAGGGGGAATTTATGCGGCACACCTGCGTCATCACTGGGATAATCTGCAAAAACAGCCGGAATTATTGACAGCGATGGGGGAAGTGGTTAATTCTTCCGATAAGGGAGCGCGATTAGAACCGATTACTGCCTATAAACTGGAAAGTATGGGTTTAATTCAGCTAAAAGGCGATCTAGCCCAGCCTAGCTGTCAATTATATCAGCTTTACTTCCGAGAGGAACAGACCAGCAGCGATCTCTAGTGGATAATTAGACACCGATAAGCATCCGGTGCGCTCAAAGATTGTTCAACTTGCTAAAGATTGTAGTTCGGAAGTGCCATAAACTCTCACGATTTTGTCTTGGCAGGCCGTGGCGATATAATTACCGTCGGGACTAAAACAAACGGAATAGATTTTCTGGGGATGGGGAATAGAAATAATGGCTTTTCCTGCTTTTAAATCCCATAATTTTAATCTTTTATCATCACTACCACTGGCTAATAGTTGATTATTAGGACTAACACTAACTGAATTGATATGATCACTATGTTCTAGGGTGGGTGAGGGGACAATAATCGAAAAAATTGCCCGATAAATTAAGTATTGACCGTAACCTAACTAAAAAAGGCTGCTATTTAGGGACGCTATAGGGTAAGATTAACTATTAGGGTGGAATTTATTGCCGATTTTAATCTTGTCCTAACCGAGCAAAATTAGCAATTGAATGTGTAATTTAAAATATCTATCCCGTCAATCTCATCTAACCGCAAATGCTTAAAATTTTAGTTGATGGTACACCGATAAGACAAAATCCTAGCGGAATTGGATTATATGCTTATCACCTGATTGCCGAATTAGCTAAATTACAAAACCAAGAAAACTTTTCCCTGTCCCTCTGTTTTCAACCATCGGTAAAAAACTGGCTGCGGGGTAATCTTTCTATCCCCGAAAAACTGCAATCCTATCCAGAAGTTAAATGTTTACCAATTCCCGTCAGTCTTAGCAATATCTTAACCAGATTTCCTAATCCTCTAATTCCCTATCTAGAAAACTTTCTTGATTCTCCCGATATTCTCCACGGATTGGATCATGTGGTGTATCCTTGTCGTCAGAGTCGCAAAGTTATGACTATTCATGATGTTACTTTTATTAAATATCCTGAGTTTGTCACGGGGATTGTCAAAACCTATACCCAACGGATTAAACAATCTCTACAATGGACAGATTTAGTTATTGCTAACTCCGCAAGTACCAAACGGGATATTATTGAATATTTAGATGTAACCCCAGAGAAAATTTTTGTTACTCCCCTCGCAAGTCGTTATTCTTCTCCCCCAAATTCTCCCTCATCTCTAACTATCACTAAACCCTATTTACTCTTTGTTAGTACCCTAGAACCACGAAAAAATATTATTAATCTTATCACCGCTTTTAACTATCTCAAGTACAGGTATAAATTAGACCATAATCTGATTCTGATTGGCAAAAAAGGATGGAAGTATCAACCAATTTTCGATAAAATATCTCAGTCTCCCTTTCGAGATAGTATCCAACATCTTGATTATCTTGCTGATGACTTAGTTGCGGATTATTATCAAAAAGCCGATGTTTTTGTCTATCCTTCTTTTTATGAAGGTTTTGGATTACCAGTTTTAGAAGCGATGACTTTAGGTTGTCCTGTGGTAACTGCTAATACTGCATCCTTACCCGAAGTCACGGGAGACTCGGCAATATTAATTAATCCGGATAATTCCCTAGAAATTGCTGCGGCAATCTATCAAGTTATTAGTGATACTTCTCTCCGTCAAAAATTAATCACTAAAGGAAAAAAACAAGCGGCAAAATTCTCTTGGCAAAAAACCGCACAAGCTACTATAAAAGCTTATCGTTCTCTTTTATAATAAGTAAGTAGTTATAATTAAATTGAAGATGGATCCCCCCTTAATCCCCCCTTGATAAGGGGGGTGCTGATCACCCCTTAATCCCCCCTTGATAAGGGGGGTGTCTGACAACTTTTAACACCTACCTACTTAACTAGCTAATATCTATGAATAGGAATCATCAATTATTAATCAATCTCGCTTTTCTCGGTACTAAATATACTGGATTGACTACCTATACTAAAAATCTAATTCCCCAATTAGCTAACTTAAATCCTACCCTAATCACTTCTAATAGTTACCCAGATTTTAACACCTATCCTGTCTCGGCAAACCTCACCCAAGAGCAGGGAACGAAAGGCAATATTAAGCGCTTAATTTGGACAGAAACCCAACTCTATCAAACCTATCAACAATTGAAATCCTCTCTGCTATTTACCCCCATTCCCGAAGCACCTATTTATGGAAATTGCCGCTATATTGTCACAGTTCATGATTTAATTCCCCTGCGATTCCTGAAATTTTCTCCTCTAACTTTTTATAATAAATACTATTTACCTCAAGTCCTGAAAAAAGCCACACATATTATCGCTGTTTCCCAAGCAACTGCCGCCGATATTAATAAGTTTTTTAAGATACCTCTTGACAAAATAACCGTGATTTTTTCTGGATATGATTCTGATAATTTTCGTCCTCTAAATCTGGCGACTCGTCCCTATTTTCTCTATCTTGGTCGTTATGATCCTCATAAAAATATCGGTCGTTTAATTACTGCTTTTTCCCAAATCGATCCCGAATATCAATTATTAATTGTCGGTCAATTTGACCCCCGTTTTACCCCTACTCTACAGCAACAGGTAGAAGCATTATCAATCTCTCAACGAGTGCAATTTTTAAACTATGTTTCCTATGAAGAATTGCCGCAACTTTTAAACCAAGCAACTGCTTTAGTTTATCCCTCCCTTTGGGAAGGTTTCGGATTACCTGTACTAGAAGCGATCGCCTGTGGAACTCCTGTGATTACTTCTAATCTTTCCTCTCTCCCGGAAGTCACAGGAGATGCGGCAATTTTAATTAATCCCTATAGTATCGATGAGATGAGGGAGGCAATGCAGCAAATCGCTAAAAATAACCAATTGCGTCTTAAATTAAAATCCCTGAGTCGCCAACGCGCCGAGCTTTTTAGTTGGGAAAAAACCGGTCAAGAAACCGCCACAATTCTGCAAAGTTTTCTCTAAAAATGGTGATAAAAAATTTATCAATCATTGTCGGATGAGTTATACTAAATCCGTTGAGTAACGCACAGAAAACGGGTTTCTCCGAGAAACCCGTTTTCTACTCATGCAAAAGGCAACAGGGTGAATAAATAATCAGTTTTTAATAACCGGATTTAGCATCAACTCGTAGTAGATGGATTCATGAATCCATCTACTTGGGGGGGAGATTCAGTGTTAATTCCTATATATTATTGTGCCATTCTTCGGGAATTTGAGCAACTTTTTCCTTACCATTAGGCTGATGAATAGGTTTTCCTAAAGGACGAATTTTGAGATTTCCTTGCCAATAAGCGGCGATTCTTTCCTTGGCAATTTTCACATATTCTGCTTCTTTTTCACTCCCCATCACTCGACGATTGTGCATAATACTAGCAATCAGAGAAGTTCCGACTCCGGCAAAGGGATCAAAAACCCAATCCCCCTCATTTGTCAAGGCTAAAACACATCTTTCTACTAATTCGATCGGATATTGACAAGGATGAATAGTTTTCTCTGGATGATTAGATTTAACGTTAGGAATATCCCACAGTAACTCATCCCATTCTTGTGCCAAAAACTCCCAAACATCGCTGGGATTTTTTCCTAAAGGATTACCAGAGGGTTTACCGATATTTTTACCTTTAAAATGGCGCTTACCAGGGTATTTAGCGGGGATTCTCACCGGATCAAGATTAAAGGTATATTTATCGGTTTTTGTCAACCACAAAATAGTTTCATATCTGCCAGAAAATCTTTTAGAGGTATGTAATCCATGACCAAAATGCCAGACAATTCTATTTCTTAAAAAGAAACCCATTTGTTTAAATAGCTGATAATAAAAAATATCTAAAGGATAAACTTCTCCCTCTTGAACGAAATTTCCCACCTGCCAGCAAATACTGCCATTATCTTGCAAGATTCTAGAGAATTCTCGCAGAATTTTGGTTTGGGTTTCCAGATAAGTATCCAAAGAGATTTTTTTTTCGTAGTCTTTTCCTAAATTGTAGGGAGGAGAAGTAATAATCAAGCTCACAGAATTATCTGGTATAGTCTTGATAAAATTATTGGTATCTCCTTGATAAAGAATTATTTCGGCATCAGGTTGATAAAAGTCTCGCACTGATTTTGACTGAGAAAATAAGGGCAACTGATTCATAGACAATTTAGCAGAGAAGAGCCACTTTTAATTAGGGTTTGCGGCAAAAAGTTTTTCCTGGGGGCAGGGTGTGGGGTGTGGGGTGTGGGGTGTGGGGTGTGGGGTGTGGGGTTTTACCCATTTTACATCCAATATTCAAGAGAGCCAGTTTTTTCAAACAATTAATGTCATCTATAGCCAGCAAAGATATAAAAAAAATTCTACTTTTTTAGATAAAAATCGGGAAGAAAATTTTAACTTTTTTCTATTCTTCCCTCAATTGAGATTAGCTCAAACCCGGAACGCACTCACCTAATTCCACCGTAAAAGGTTGCCAAGGACGAGGATCAATTACCTTTGTCGGCAAAGCATGGGATGTTAATAATTCTTGAAAGGATTCGGGACTACCCCCAGCACTTAACACCGCCATCAATAATCCTTTAAACTCGATATCACCACCGGCAGCCGTAGAAATAATATATTGAGGCTGCAAGCGTTGACAGACTGCTAAGGCGCTTTCTTGTCCTTTGATTACCGGTCCGAGGAAAGGTATTTTTAAGTCAATCAAAGGAGTGATAATCACGGAGATTTTACCAAGAGAATCGAGGCTAGGAGAATGATAACCGTGGGGTTCGTAGTAGATACTCTGATTTGTCGCTAATTCCTTGATAACATAACCATTTTCCACCAGAGTCGGCCCGACTGGAGAACCGGGGACAGCAGTAATTTCGATCGCATTGTCAAAGATATAACTAGCACCGTGGGTTAAAGGGATGGGATGGGTATAATTGAGCGCTCGAACGACTTTTTCGGCATTAGGAGAAGCTACCACGGGAATTTGGCGATCGAGTACCTGTAAAGTAGGAGGATGGGCGTGATCTTCCAAACCTTGGGAGAGAAGAATCAGATCGATATGTTCGGGAATGGCATGATTAGCGGTTTTTTTGCCCTCAAATAGCCAAGTTAAATTACCAAAAGTCAGGGAACCTACCAACCAAGGATCGAGAAGCAGGCGTTTTCCCCCGATTTCGATTAACCAAGAATTACTATCAAGCCAAGTTAACTGCATATAACAAGAATGAGGATTTTCTTAATTTAATTTAACATTACCATTAATTTTTCTGCGCTTGGGGGTTTTTCAGTCATCAGTGAATGCCATTCATAGCAGTTATCTTAATGGTGAGGGAGGAAGTCTCTGGTTTTAGGGAACGGGCAACAGTAGCCAGTCGTCTGGGGATGATACCAAATTAGGTTACACTTCATCTTGAGGAGAAACGCTGTCACACTCCTCACTCAATGCTGGTCACTGAAAACCCAAATCTGATTACTGATTACTGATTACTGATTACTGATCACTGATCACTGATTAGTCAAGGCTTAAGAAATAGGGAAAGTTTAGCTATCTTAGGGAAAGTAGGCGCTAAAAGGGGAGGAAGAACGCATCAGCCGAGACTGAATTTCTATGACTAAACGTACCTTCGGTGTTATCGGACTAGCTGTCATGGGAGAAAATCTCGCTCTCAATGTGGAGAGTCGGGGTTTTCCTATAGCTGTTTACAATCGCACCGCCAGCAAAACTCAAGAATTTATGGAAACTCGCGCCGTCGGCAAAGATGTCAAGGCGGCCTATAGTTTAGAAGAATTCGTCCAAATTTTAGAGCGTCCCCGCAAAATTCTGGTCATGGTAAAAGCTGGCCCGCCGGTGGATGCCGTGATTGAACAATTAAAACCCCTTCTCGAAGAAGGAGATATGATTATCGATGGCGGTAACTCCCTCTATGAGGACACAGAAAGACGCACCCGCGACCTAGAATCGACCACTAAACTCGGTTTTGTCGGTATGGGAGTCAGTGGTGGCGAAGAAGGCGCTCTGCACGGTCCTTCCCTGATGCCGGGGGGTACAGAGTTCGCCTATCGGGAATTAGAGCCGATTTTAACCAAAATTGCCGCCCAAGTCGATGATGGTCCCTGTGTCACCTACGTGGGACCCGGGGGTGCGGGCCATTATGTGAAAATGGTTCACAATGGCATCGAGTACGGCGATATGCAGTTAATTGCGGAAGCCTACGATGTGCTGAAAAATGGTCTAGGACTAAGCAATCAGCAGTTACAGGAAACTTTCACCGAGTGGAATCGCACCGATGAGCTTAATTCTTATTTAATTGAAATTACCGCCGATATCTTTAAGTATGTTGACCCGGAAACCGGTCATCATTTGGTAGATTTAATCTTGGATTCGGCGGGACAAAAGGGAACCGGACGCTGGACCGTGTTAAGTTCCTTGGAGTTGGGGGTGTCAATTCCGACTATTTATGCTGCGGTTAATGCTCGCGTGATGTCCGCTTATAAGGATGAACGGGTGGCCGCCGCAAAAGAGTTACCCGGACCGGGGGAAACCTATCCGGGGGATGCGGCACTATTTGTGAATAAGGTGCGTGATGCTCTTTACTGCTCGAAAATGTGTTCCTATGCCCAGGGTATGGCCTTAATCGCTAAAGCTTCTCAGGAGTTTAACTATAATATCAGTCTGCCGGAATCAGCCCGGATCTGGAAGGGCGGCTGTATTATTCGGGCCGGTTTCTTGGATAAAATTCGCAAAGCTTTTGCGGAAAATCCGGGGCTGCCGAATTTGTTGTTAGCGCCGGAATTTAAGCAAAGTATCCTCGATCGCCAAGAAGCCTGGCGTGAGGTGTTAGTCTTGGCTAATAAGTTGGGAATTCCTGTCCCGGCTTTTAGTTCTTCTTTGGACTATTTTGATAGTTATCGTCGGGCCAATTTACCGCAAAATCTCACCCAAGCACAACGGGATTATTTTGGCGCTCATACCTACGAACGTACCGATAAACCCAGAGGTGAGTTTTTCCATACGGAATGGATGACTGAATCCTAAAGCTATCTAATATCTTCTCCCCTTTTTATTTCTGGTAAAAAGGGGAATTTTTTGGCTATCGGTCAAGAAATTTCGATAACCCTTGGGCAAATTGTTCGGCAGTCATGCTCCCACCTCGGTTGGCAGGGACTAAAAGAGAGCCGGTGCTGAGAAGTAACTCCCTGGTTGCCAATCGCTTCTAGGTGTTGAGCAGTGCCATAACCCTTGTGACGAGCGAGTCCATAATCGGGATAGCGTCTGTGCCAACGAGTAATTAAGTCATCGCGCCAGACTTTGGCCACGATACTAGCCGCCGCAATTACCGGGGATTGTTGATCTCCCTGAATTACCGCCTTTTGGGGGATTGACAAATCTTTAATAATGTGCTTGCCATCGACCCAGCAGAGACTGGGGGAAAGGGGTAATTTCCCGATAGCTCTGCTCATCGCCAGTAGGGAGGCATGAAAAATATTCAAGCGATCGATCTCTTTCACCGTAGCATAACCGATGCGACAAACAAAATCCCGTTGTATTTGCTGGCTCAACTTTTGCCGTTTTTGGGGGCTAAGTTGCTTACTATCCTTCACCCCCAACTCCCACAGCCGCGCAAAACCAGAGGGGACAGTGACCACTACCGCCGCCACCACGGGGCCAAATAAAGCCCCGCGCCCCACCTCATCGACACCGGCAATTAAGGGTTCTGCGCTCATGACTCATCGACAGTGGCGGAGGAACGACGACGACGACGACGCAGCACCGCGGTTTCAGGCTCTATTTGTGGCTCCTCTGTCACCTCGGCGCTCACCGGGGTCTCGAAAGGAATGACTTCGCCCAGAAAAACTGGAGTTTCGGTCGTAATCGGTTCGGGCGTAAAAGTCACTGGTGGACTAGCTTCTTGGTTGATTTCCTGACTAACTTCGCTAGTGGTGGAACGACGACGACGGCGCACCAAGGAGTGATTTTCGGCTTCCTCGCCGATTTCCGTCGCTTCTACCGGGGTGTCCTCGACTTCTAGGGTAGGAGTCAAGGATATTTCAGGAGTAACAGGCATTTCTGGGTTTTCCGCTTCTCTTTCCCCTGCCAGTTTCACGGAAACAATCACCGATTTCGGGTCTTTAAACTCCTTATCCACCAGAATCAGGGGAGAAATGCCCATTAAAGAATAAACTTCCTGTTCTACCGGGGTCATTTCCACGGAAACCCGCTCCCGTTCGCTGACGGGGATATTTTTGGCGGCGCTGGCATCTTCTCCCCGTTTCGAGAGACGGGCGGGGCGTTCTCGTTTTTCCTCAAAGCGTTGGGGTTCTGATTCCGGCTCGATTTCGTTGTTAACACCGTTAGTAGAGGCTTTTTCGCCCCGTTCCTCTTTTAGTAACAGTTCCGAGGGACGACGACGGCGGCGACGGCGAGAATTATTAACCTGTTCTTGATAGTTGGGATGGAAGGAAAGATCTATCTCTTGGGCGTTTTCTTCGGCCTCAAATTCAGAGAAAACTTCTAGATAGGGTTCGGCAGCGGCAACGCTAGGAGCGCTCTTATCGGGTAGAACTTTTGTATTAGTCGGAGCAATGACAAGGGTTTCTTTTTCCGCGCGGCTAAGGGTGGGGGTTTCTAGGGCGATGGCGTTGCCTTCTCCGGGTAGATGGGCTAAATGGCCCAGTCCGCCGCAATGGTCACAGGTTTTGCCGAATAATTCATAAATGTTTTTCCCCTGACGCTTACGAGTTAATTCCACTAACCCCAATTCCGATAATTGGGCAATCTGGGGCCGGGCCTTATCGCTTTTCAGGGCTTTATTAAACAATTCCAGCAGTTTCAACTGGTCGCGACGGGAATCCATATCGATGAAGTCCACCACCACCACACCGCCGATATTTCTCAAGCGCAGTTGTCGGGCGATTTCTGTGGCGGCCTCGCTATTAGTCCAGAGTACGGTTTCTCGGGCCGTGGCCGAACGGGTAAAGGAACCGGAGTTAACATCAATTACCGTTAAAGCTTCCGTCGGTTCGATGATAATGTAGCCGCCGGAGGGTAAATCAACCCGGGGTTTGAGGGCCTCGCGAATGGCGGCGTTAACCCGGAAATAGTCGAGAATTGGCTGGGTTTCCCGATGGGAGTCGATATAAACCCCTTCGAGAGCTTTGCCGCCGCCCCAGTTCGTCAATTGCTGTTTAACTCGTTTTACCGCCACCGGGTTATCCACAACAATGCGATTGACATCGGCACTGTACATATCCCGCAAAACCCTTTGAATAAAGTCATCATCGCGGTTAAGCAGGGCCGGGGCGCGGCTGCTGACGGCCATCTGTTGGATGCTCTCCCACTGTTTTTGCAGAAATTCCAAATCCTCGATAATCGCTTCTTCCGCTTTGCCTTCGGCCTCGGTGCGTACCAGCAAACCCATCCCCGCCGGTTTGACCAAAATCGCTAAAGCTCGTAAACGGGAGCGCTCGTCTTCACTGCGGATGCGACGGGAAAGATTCACCCCGCGACCATTGGGCATCAATACCAGATAACGACCAGGGAGAGTGACATTTCCCGTTAGTCGCGGTCCTTTATTGCCGGTGGGTTCCTTCATTACCTGTACCAGCACTTTTTGCTGGGGGGCCAGTAATTCCGTGATGGCACCGGCGGTTTTTTTCAGTCTTAAGGGGCCCAGGTCGGTGACATGGATAAAGCCATTGCGTTCCGCATCGCCAATATTGACGAAGGCTGCATCTATCCCGGGGATAACATTTTCTACTAATCCTAGATAGATGTCGCCCACCTGCTGATTACCTGTGGCTACAACTAATTCCTGAATTTGATCTTCCCAAAAAACAGCCGCTATATGGTGTTGTTCGGCTATGATTATTTGTTTTGGCATTCAATTTCCTCAATCTTTCGGTTTCAAAAGCGACGGACCATGGGCTATTTGTCTATGCTTTGAGGCTACTTCTGGAAATCTGGTCTTGTTAAGAAAGTTCTAAGAAGATGAGTCCGCATCGTTAAAGCCTCATCTTGATGTTCATCTGCCCCTCAGACGTGGGAACTGAGTCTTGGTTTCAGTTGTTAAGTCTGTTTGGCAAGTGCCGGCTTGACCCACAATTAGGTAAGCACAGCCAGGAGACGAGATTTTCAATTAATCCCTGAGTCTTGCTCGATAACAGCATTTTTTATCCGTTTCCGCCAGTTCTGTCTATCAGAATCTAGGAAAAAAGGAGTTTTTGAGTTACTCCCCTCGGCAACAGGTTTCTGTGGAAGGGAAAATAGCGCACTTTTCGATTTTCCAAAAACCACGATTCTTTTAAGAAATGCTTTAATCGAGTCTTATAGACGACTATAACTCACTCGGTCACTCTCTGACAAGATGATGATCCCCTGACCAAGATAATCACTCATAATCTAGTATGACCTGCACCCATTTGGGCGGACGAGAAATCGGATTACCGAGGCGATCAAGAACTAATAACGCCACTAAATGCACGGCAAATAAGTATAATAAACTATTGACAAATATGCCCACAACTGCTATCGATTGCACTTGCAGCAGCGTCGGTTTAGCGAGAATCCCTATCTGGGTGAAAATCCAATCGATAAAATTAGTCGCTTGGGTAATCACATATAACCAGAGATTTTCGCCTAAAAGAATTGAAAACAGCCAAAAACGAAAGAATAAACCAAAAGCCCCCAACAGTCCCCCAGTCAAGATAGAAAATTCCCAGCGCGCACCCCGGCGCCAGCATAGCCCCAATTGTAACCCCATCAAGCCGTGGGGAATCAAAAAGACGATACTGCGAGTCGGTCCCATTAACACCGACAAAAGTAAACTAGAAACTAATGCTGTCATCCAAGCACAACGAGCGCCCCAACGTAAATAGGCTAAAGCGATAGGAATCGGGAAGAAAACCCTTAATAAAGGTCCCAGGGGAAAATAATAGTCAATTAACCAGATTAAACTGGTAGCACTGGCCAAAAAAGCCGTTTCCACCGTGATCAGGGTAGCGATAGACTTGAGAGGAGATGCTTGGATAGGTTTGGTTGTGGGTTTATCTAGGGGTTTCTCCTCTTCCCCCAGATCTACCCAATTGGTTTCATCTATTGTCTCTTCTGAGGATTGAGCGGGAGAATTAGCGTTAGAATCGTTCATTCTATAATTTATCCGGTGGTCGGGACGGGTTGGCAAGCTATTCTTAGCTTAGACTTGTGACTCCCAGTCAGGCAAGAGGCAAAAGGGGGAATAAATAATCAGTCTTTAATAACTGGATTTAGTATGAGGTGTTAGGGGTAGGAGAATTTACGGGAAATTTCCCTGTTTCTACTGAAAAAAAACGGCTCTAAATAGGGTTTGCGGCAAAAAGTACGGGCGAATGAGTAGGTAGGGTGCGTTAGGAGCGCCACAATATTATTTAATTTACATTAATTACATAGGCGACGTAACGCACCAATATTATCCTAAATCCCTTGAGTAACCCAC
>NZ_JADBUE010000094.1:0-5468 GCF_020245805.1 Microcystis sp. M179S2
GGACAAAGGGTTAACCTCGATTTATGATTTTCCTTAATATATCTGGGTTTCAGCGATTTTGGGCTTCTCGAAGTAAATTCCAAGCGGGGATTGGAGTTGAGGCTTTTCTCGATTTGTTTTTTGTCTAAGTCCCAATAGGCGAGAGTTCTACTTAAGGTTAAGGAAATAGTTTTGTATCCAAGTGATATTCTCAGTCCACGCAGAGGATTTAATATAATCATCTACCAAATCTTTCATCTTGGGAATTTGAGAGCAACCATCCAGAGGAATCGTTTCTGTTAAATCGACATTAATTCGCTGATATTGTCGATCCCCCAAGATCATTTTTACCTGAAAATCATCTAAAATTGATGAACCATCCATCATGATTGAAAGTAAGGGAATCTTTGGTGTGTCATCAAATTCTATTGGCCAAAACCATGTTGTCGGTCCATATCTTAACAGTCCATCGGGTTGATACTCTGGTCTCATCCGATTGTGAGTTTGCCCCGTCCCAACTGATAGTATTTTAATGTCTCCAATAGCAAGATTTCTGTCCTTTAAAATTCCCGAACCTAGAACTCTAGCTAAGGCTAATGTGCTAGGGTTGTTAGCAAATACACCACCATCAATACAAAGTCCATAAGTAGGATGCTTATAAGGGGGAAAATACACCGGTGCGGCACTGGTACAAAGCGCAGCATCTATCATTAGTGTATCCTGGCTGGCACTGTTGGGTAAATTATCAAGGATTATGGGTCGCCATGAAGGATTATTTGTGTCAGCTTCATTATACAGTTGAAATGTCGTTACTAAAACTTTAGATTCTAGGGTCGATAAGGGTTGGTTAAACTGGGTTAAACTATTCTCCAAAACCGATTTTAATCCATTGTTGTCATATTTGACATACAATAGTTGTTCTAGATTTTCTATAATCTTTGCAAAAATGGTGTCTTTCAATTCATTGCTCTTAGCCAGTTCTTCCAGAAAACGATCTAAAAAAGCATCTGACTTAGGGGATTGATAAGGGGTAAAGATTTGGGAACAATTAGTGCTGCTGTTATAAATATTAACCGCATCGGCAATAGGAATACCACTAGCTAATCCTAAAGCAATAATTCCCCCTGTTGATGTTCCTGTAAACAGATCAATTTTGTCAAGAAAAGGGATTTGTTTATCGAGTTCTTGCAGAATCATGGCGGTGATTAATCCCCGAATACCACCCCCGTCACAGGATAAAATTAAGAAATTAGAATTACTCATTGATTGATTCTCCTTTTTGGGAATAAGATGTGAACAAAATTTATTGAAAAAATTGACTGAAAAAATTACTCAATCGTCTTTTTAGCGAAGTTATCAATATTTCTAAAACGGCAGTCATAGGATATCGATAAAGAAAACGAGTCATGACATCATTGATAGTAAAAACCGATTGTTTCAATTCTTCAGGGATGATAACTAGGTCATTTTTTAGCCTTTCATATTCTTCTTGAGCATTTGGGGATTGATCGGCATCAGGTGAGTTGTTTAACATGACTTGAACATCTTCAAGGGTGAAATCTTGGGGAGTTTCGCTATTTTCTAGTAGAGATTTTAAAGAATTGACCAAATTTTTTAACTCACTCAAACCTGCCTGAGAAAATTGTTCAAGTATTTCCTGCTTCTGTATTTTTTTATACCCCTTTTTTTGACCTAAAGCCTTTTCAATAAAGGTTATATAGGCTTCGATGTCGGTTTTTGAAATTATCATAATGAAAGCCTCATTATGTTTTTTATTGGGAAAAAAGGCATTCACTACTCTAGGTAAATTGTAATAAATGCCAGAAAAAGAATGATCATTCTAGTCAACGCTCATTGATAGTTGTATAGACTTAAACTAATTAAGTTAGTCTATACCATCCAAGCAATTAGCAGTCACAACCAGCAGCTTTTGCAGCCAATTTACAAGCAATACTGGCAGGAAATGGCAGAACAGAACAAGCAGTACAAGCAATATCACAACCGACACCAGAGGCTTCCACACCACCAGAAAAAGCAGCAGGAGAAACGTTACGCATCACAGGTTGAGATTGAATGGGAAGATTCATTGGTTTTTTCTCCTTAATGAAAAATTGACTGATTTCAGAATGATTGCCAATTGCCTAGACTACAAAGGCTATATAATTGACTTTTGTAAGCAGTTGAGAAAGAGAGAAAGGAAAAATATGATTTTTAAACCTTTCCCTCGTTCTTTATTTCTGAGTTAGATTTTGGTATTTTAACAAAAGGTCTAATTCAGAAAATTAGCAGTCACAACCAGCAACTTTTGCAGCCAATTTACAAGCAATACTGGCAGGATATGGCAGAACAGAACAAGCATTACAAGCAATATCACAACCGACACCAGAGGCTTCCACACCACCAGAAAAAGCAGCAGTGGAAACATTACGCATTACAGGTTGGGATTGAATGGGAAGATTCATGTTTCTTTCTCCTTATTTGAGAGTTGACTGTTTGTTAATGGTTTGAGAGTTTGCCTAACACATATCACGAAATTCGCGGTATATGTGAGGCGAGAATTAGATAAGTCATGGGTCATTGATATTTTTGCTGATTTAACATTTGAGAAGTTGCTGGAATGTTATTAAAGGTTACTCTACACACAGCGAGGATAACCATCTACACATTCGCAATCTTTGTTTTCAGGACACATTCTAGATCCGTATTGACACTGGCATAGATTATCAGATAAGCGGATGCCATTATCTTCAATTCTTGAAGTTATGAAACCTCGAATGATCGGTTGAGACTGAACAGGAAGATTCATGGGTTTTTCTCCTAATCAGCGAGTTAATTTCTACAGAGGACAACTACAACCACTGATTGCACCGCAAGCGATTCCACCTCCTGATTGACAACAGAGATCGCAAGCTAAATTAGATAGTTCGATTCCTCTGATTCCAGAAAGCCTTACTGTACTTACTTTTCTTGAAGTGGGTGGGACTTGAAGGGGAAGATTCATGAGTATTTCTCCTTTTAAGAATTGAGTTTTCGGCAGATTTCACGAGCTAAGAAAGGCAATCGATCACAAACTTCTGGGTCGCTTTCGAACGCATATTTTTTAGTTAAAAGCATCACATTTCTGAGAGATATATCAGGAAGTCTTCTACTTTCTTCGGAATAGTATTCTGCCAGATCTTCAGAGGTAAAGCTGAAGCCTCTCTCAGAAGCCAGTATGACAGTAAGATCCATTAAACTTTGGACATCTGTTGTTAGTTCTAGACTACCTTGAATTTCTAGATCACTCTTAGCAATTTCATTAAACTGTCTGACGGCTTCGATGGACATAACTTCTCCTGTGATGTGTTAAGATTGAGACCAAGAACGGACTTGACCGATAGTGACGGGAATGACATCGCTCACATCAATGGTGAAACGAAAAACTCGATTAGAACGCTGGTTATTTTCGGGATCAAAGAAGCTTAATTTTACGTCGTAGCAATCGGAATCAGGGCGACAAATCGGGCTTTTTTCCACGGAAATAGAATCCAGAACCCGTTGACTACCTGCCGCGCTCGCAATCGCCACAGAAGCCTGAAAAGCGTTAGTAGCCGAGAAATTTAAGGCTCGTTCTTGAGGGGTTGTCCCTAAATTCCGATAATCATAATAAATCCGATTCAAATAGTCTTCAATTTGAGAGCGTAAACCGTCTTCTGTCACATCACTACCAGCCATTCGAGGCATTACCGATCGCACTAAAGCGGGAACCGACCAGCTATACATCCCCCGTACTTCAGGAATAATCACAGGGACAACTTGACCGGACATTAAGCGAACACTACCGCTAATCACCCCTGGCACTGAGATTCGTTCAATATTTTCATCTCCTAAATAGGCACGGAGTCGATCAAATGTCACACTAGCATAAGCACCCACTGGCACAATGGCATAAATAGGCGTTGCATCCAAACTCAGTGTCCAAATCAGGGATTGCGCCTCATAGGGATTTTCATTAAGATACCGTAACAAACTCATATCAGGAGGCATGGCTTGAGTAAAAGAATCTCGCCGTGCTTCTGTGCCGAAATCTGTGCCTAATTGACCAATTGCGTAAACAATTTGGGGCGCACCATTGCCATTGCCACTACAGGCACAAGCAGAGGGGGTAATAGAAGAATTCACTTCATTGTTGGGGGTAACTGACATGGAATTAAGATTAGAAGGATTAATGGACACAATAGGGGCGGTTTTCGCCTGTGATCCCTCTGTTTCTAAGGCTGAGGGCAGAACAGCGAAGGGTGAAGTAGAATTAAGGCTTTCAGTCGATTGAAACGCGGCGATCTCATTGATAGGATTGTTTAACTCTTGAGAGGTAGGATTAACCTCACTGGTTTGCATCATGGGTTCTTCTTGGGTTTGATTGGACATGGGTTGAATTCCTCCTTGGGTAATTAGGGTGTAAGCTCCAGAAATATTAAGTCTTCCAGCCAGACAGCGGCGGCTATCAATAGGGTGATCTTGATGGCAAGGCAAAGCACTTTTAAGAATGGCTTCACGAACGCCATGAGGATCGGGTTTTTCTCCTTGTTGTAGTTGGATACTCAATAAAAGAGCAATAATTCCCGACACAATGGGAGTGGCAAAACTTGTCCCACTTCTGAGAATGGTTCCGCCGTTGAGAGCCGCCCCTAAGATGTTTTCACCGAGTGCCAGAATTCCCTGATTTTGGTAAACTTTGCCCCAATTACTAAAATTGAGCGGTTTTCCTTGAGAATCCATAGCTCCTACGGCTAAAACCGATTCAAGGGCTGCCGGAAGATGCAGACATTCACAACCATCGTTTCCAGCCGCTGCGACGATCAGAACATTCCTTTCTTGGCATAAACGCACAGCATTAGCCAATAATTGGTCAGATTCAGGGGAAGCTGTTAATTGACCGCCGCTAATATTGATGACGTTAGCTCCTTGCTCAACCGCTTGAGTAATTGCTCGCGCTAGATCGATTTGAGAACAGGGAGCGAGTTTATCCCCTTGTCCATCACTGAAAATGGGTACGATTAAGCCACGACAACGAGGAGCGATTCCTTGAACCGAACCACCGTGTTGACCAAAAATAATGCTGGCAACATGAGTTCCATGTTGGGTGGCAAATCCTTGGTTGCTGACAGAGGGGATTAAAGTCGGTATCCGAGTTAATCGAGCTTGATGAAAACAGGGATGAGATTGATCCACGTCTCCATCTAAGACGGCAACACATATACGCGGATCACCCAGAGTTTTCAGCCAAAGAGACTCTATTCCAGATAAATTGGGCATAATCACCAGAGATTTGCCTTATGAAATTTAAATTCGATGTTTTTGCCGAACAAGCAATACATCTTGACTTTTTTGGCTTAAAAGTGATTTCTTCAATCACCTTTGATACCAGAATAACTGGACTTCCCCCATACAGAAATACTAAAAAATTAACAAAACCCTTACTGCAGGTCGCTTCTCAGAAAAAATTGAAA
>NZ_JADBUE010000095.1:0-3743 GCF_020245805.1 Microcystis sp. M179S2
AAGCGAAACGCGGTACGGAAAGAAATAGCGATTTTTGGATAGGCACTTATGGGAGCTTCTGGATCGAGTCGATGAGCGCGTACTCGGAACTCGCCTTTTCTTTGATCCGCCTCAAGCCAGGAAACCACCCCGATTTTTCTAGGGGTCTAACGGCTATGCGCCTTATCCAGCAAGCCTTTTAGTCGCCTTGTCACCCCTTGAAACTCTGCCTACATCTTGCCGCTAGACCCAAACTAACTTTTGGATACGATGCACAGTTGGCATTCATACCTTGATTCTGCAACGCCTAGACTTACAACTTCAATCAATGTGCATGGTGCGTTCCCCAAAAATCTATTAGTGGAGCGGTAGAAGTTGCATTAGGGAACTCACCCTTCCGATACAATTGCGTTATTCTCAAATTCCTTGGCGTTTAATAGTTCAGTTATTCATTTTCTTGAAAAATATCCCCATCGTATTCAATTTTAGCAAATTCGTTTTCTTCTTCTTCAAAAGAGTCTAGCTTCTCTCTAACTTCAGAAAATAAATCCTCCGATTCAGACGATTCTTGTAGTTGCTCATCAATCAAATCTACTCTAGGTAGGATGACATGAAACTCTTTTTTCCATTTAGAAATTAAATGTTCATTCCAGTTAACATCAGGACTAATTTCCTCTTTGGTCTTTTTTATTAGCTCTCTTACACCATCAGAGGTATCAGATAATATTATTTTGACAAGTTCTACACATTTATCGGCTCCAGAACCTTTAGTAAGAATGCTCAGATTTTCATTAGGCTGCACTATGATATTAGACCAGTGTGGTTGGTTTCTTTGAAAAAAACCTTCTTGATCCATTTTCTTAATACTATCTGAGATAGCGCTAAGAGTGGCGGTAATCCGATACTCTTTTCTTACTCTAAGTAAATATCTCGAAACTGCAAAAAAGAGTATTTTTTGTCCCAAAACTGTGTATAAAATACTGGATTGCCGTAACCTTTTTATCGCTGCTTTCTGGCTAGGTTTCAGCTGCGGTTGATCTGGTTGAATCGGCACATCTACCTCTAAATAATTTAGCTGTGATATCCAATCCTTAAATGGTTGAAGTTCGTTAAAAAACCAATTAAGTACAGCTTTTGTGCCTATTTGTGACAAATTAGGATGAGAATCATAGTAATCTTTTAAAGCCATTTGTCGCTCATTAGGTGAATTAAATGATTTTTTTAAAGCTTGCGGGGAGTCTTTTAAAATTTCCATAGTACATTCACTAATTAAATTTAGTGTAGTTAGATAAGGATCTGCTTGATTTAAACTGTTTGTAGAAGACCATTTAACATATTTGTCTTCAAGCACTTTTTCTTCCAAAATTTTTCTGGGAATTAATGCTGATATTTTACTGTCATCTAGCAATAATTGAGTTTGTTTATCAATAGATTTTGCAGTTTTGTTTATAACTGTAAAAATATTACGAGTCGCTTTGATAATATCATCTCTAATAGTTTCGCTTGCATTGCTATAGCCTACCCTTCCAAGTTCTCTAAATACTAAGTAAACAACTGGTATATCAAAGGTTTCAGAGCAATCAAAGCTATCTTTTAACTGTTGAGAATTTAATGGTTCTTTGCCTGTGTGAGCATTCCAGTATCTTTTTAGAGAAAGTAATCTATGTTGTCCATCAATGACAATTCTAGCAACGTTTTTGTACAGTTTTAAATTAACCCATTTTTCTACAGTTTTACCTTGACTACTAACTGTAGAAAAATCCCAGAACTCTCGTTGCTCATTTGAGTTTGGCAAAAGGACGACTACAATTGAATTAAAAAACCTAATTCCCCCTTGAGCTAAGTAGGAAAATATTTCTGTTTCCGCTCTTTTTTCATCGAGTTTTCTCTGGACTCTTTCGGAGAAGCTCCAGCTGCCTTGTATCTCGTCAGCAAATCGAATGTTTTCTACTGCATCACTTTGTTCTAAGGTTGTTATAAAGTATCTAACTTCACCAAACTTACCAGTGATTGCTTTATATTCAATAGTTTCTGGAGACTGATTATCTAGTTCCATATTTTAACTCCTTTGAGTATTGAATTTGGGTTGACATAATTGAATTAATAAGCTTTCCAATTGTCTAGAAATATTTTTCGGACAAGGAAAGGAAATAAACAAAAATTCGTTATTCGATCTTGAATTTCCATGTTTTGATAAAAAACCATCCTCTCTTTCCAAGTGTTGAAGAAATCTCATTCTTAAATTGTTTGCCGTGCCAATATATTCTGGATGCTGTAAAATGCTACATGAAATTAGAAACTCTTTCAGAATTCTTCGCTCCTTTGGTTGAGAAATTTCTTGAAGAAAATATTCCATATTCTGAGATAAACTAACTGGCTCTCCACAGATATCTATGGTAAATTTGCTTCTATCATTATTCTCAGAAAATTTTGTTTTAAACACTGTATTTTGCAAGCGAGTCTTGATATTACCACACAAATCATGCTCAGAAAAATCAAACGCATGATAGAAAGCGTAAACACCCGATGACTCCGGGAGATAATCTGCAGCAGATCTAGTAGCTGTTACCACAGTAAATTTTTTGAAAAAATTGTCGTGAACTGTTTCTTCCATGATGATATGCTGAGACTCAGAATTAGCCCATTCCCGCTTTTGAGGATTTTATAGAGTGACTTGTAATCTCTCCGTGCAATTATATCATTCCCAAATGAAACCCTTCAATAACATAATGTAAAGAAGATTCGGATCTTCTCGACTTTGTGTGATAATTTTTGCTTATGAAATCGTGAAATACTTATCAGGCAAGACTTTTAGGACTATTTTGCGGCATAGACTATCAGTATAGACCTCGTTTCCACACAGAAACCAGAAGAGTCAAGATTCCTGTTTAATGTCAGATAGTTATCCCTAATGAGTAATTCAAATATACTAAAAATGTCAAGTATTTGAAGCTATGCAGAGAGAATTGACAAGGATTAAAGGCAGTTCAAGAGTTTTTAAACTACCATCGCAGTCATAATATAAAGTAAATTTACTCATGGCTTCCAATTTAGCGATCGCTAATCTCTACTTATATTTTCAATTAAGATCTGAACTTCCCCCTTGACAAAAGGCCATAACCTGTGCTTTGGGAGGGATTAAGAGAATTTCTGATGCCCCCTTACCCGGTAGAAATCAAGGAAACCCCCAATAAATCTAACTCGGTTTTAGCAAATATGCTCCCTCCCTGTCCATTGAGAAATATTACAATAAACATGGGTACAGCAAAAAAAGTTAAGGGATGTATCTATTGATAGATAAGGGGTTTTGGCTATTGTAGTAGATATGTCTGGGGTCAGTTGAGATAGACAAAAATAATCAAAATATTTATAATAGAAGATTGGACTAAAATTTTCTGTGACTTGCCCATGTTATTGTCTGGCGCCACCGGTAGCGAACAATTTTTAGGTAGTGAAGCGATCGCCACTTACGCCACAGCTAAGGCCGTGATCCTGCCGATTCCCTACGAGGCCACCACCACCTATCGCAAGGGTTGTGAAACTGGACCGGCGGCGGTGATTACCGCTTCCCAACAATTGGAAGCTTATGACGAGGAACTTAAGAGGGAAACCTGTTTAGAAGTGGGCATCTATACCCATGATGCGATCGCAGATACCCGTCAGCAACCGCAATTGTCCGCCGAGGAGATGTTAGCCGTCACCACAGCTACAGTTTCGCGTTTAATTGCCGATGATAAATTTGTCGTCGCCGTCGGGGGTGAACA
>NZ_JADBUE010000096.1:0-4307 GCF_020245805.1 Microcystis sp. M179S2
AAATCCTTATCTGGCAAGAGACTTAATTGATTAGTTCGCTCTAGATCAAAAATAATTGACAAAAATCGCCAAATGCCTTTCTATATAAGGGTTCCATCCCTTATAACCCCCGTCCATTGCATAACAAAAACCGAAGAACCGAAATAATCTGGATTTGTCCAAGAAAATTCTTGATGAGCTAAGGCCGCTAAGGAATCTTTTGCTATCGCTAATTTTGCTTGTAGAATTTCTGGGTCTAATTGTAAAAAGTTTTGTAGGTGTGACTCCAAATCAAAGGAATTGCGCTTGAATTCCGCAACCGAGGAGGATGATAGCAGGGAAGAATCTCGATTCATATATAGAGTGAAGCCAGGGAGAATTAACTAAAAAATCGTTCCCCATTGTCTCACAATCTGGCCAAATTATAGCAGGAAGTTTTCGTTAAAACAGTAGTGCCAGCTTTTGGCGTATATCCGCAAAAACTGGCACCGTCCATCTATTGACCTTGTTATATTTAAGGTCTTTATCTCGGCTGACCTCATTTCAAATTATCTATAGTATTTCCTACTTTTCCCTCCTTTTCTCTATACTTAATTATTTTTTAATATTTACTTTTGTGAGGATTGGTCAGGTTTTATTAAGTAATGCTGCGGATGCAGGGAAACGCCGAGAATTTGTGATATCCACACCTCAAAATCGTGGATTGGATAAGCTGCCCCCCCCGTCAAGGGATTTACCATTGGTTTCACCAGAATGGTAAACATTCCCAGACGATTTCCCGCTAAAACATCGGTCAACAAGCGATCGCCAACCATAGCAATTTGTTGGGGGGGGAGACTCATGGCTGCCATCGCTTGCCGGAGTTTGCGTCGAGAGGGTTTCACCGCACCGAGAAGGTAGGGAAGTTGTAAATTATCAGCGATCGCACCGATACGATTTTCGCTAAGATTATTGCTTACCAACCAAATCGGTAGATAAAGACGCAAGGAATCGACCCAACGCTGTAAATCGTCAGAAACCGTCGTTTCCTGGAGGGGAACAAGGGTATCGTCCACATCGAGAATCAATCCTTTAATTTGATGCTGACTCAAAATCTCCAGACTGAGACCGAGAATCGTATCCCCTAAAATTAAATCGGGTTGTAGAATTTTTGTTCTAGTCATTACTTCTCAAAAATAACTGGCACCGAGTCGATCGAACTCAGCTTCCCTACTTAGTATAAATGACCGACTGCCTCTGAAAATCTTGCCTGGCCGATCCCTTCACTTGGCCGCTTGAATCACCTGTAAACTGCCACCAGCGTATAATTTTTGTTGACAATCACGAAAACCGAGCGCCTGTAAAGATTGGATCAGGTCCCTATCGATAAACTGCCAAGCGGTATGGGTTTCAAATAATTGCAAAAATAGGGCCAAAGAAGGCCAAAAAAGCGGGTTAGTGGGTCGATGAAAATCCACGAGGGCAAAAATTCCCCCCGGTCTGAGAACTCGATACACTTCTTTGAGGATTTCCTCTAACTGCTCCGGTTCCATTTCGTGGAGAGCGGCGCTAGTATGAACAAAGGCGAATTCTCCGGCATTAAAGGGCATTTTTTCGGCTAATCCCTCCACATAATGCGCTTGCGGCACCGCTAAACTAGCTCGCTCCAGGGCCCGGGGAGAGACATCTAAACCGGTACAGCGATCGGATAGGGGTACTAAATAACGGGTGGTTTGACCCGCACCACAACAGAGATCGAGGATAGGGTCATTTTTAGCGATTTTTAAACCTTCTAGGGCCAATTGCCGAAAACGGGGCTCCCCACCCACCGCTAGGGCAGCCAGACGGGAGATACCATCGTAAAGCCATTGATATTGATAACTGAGGGGACGTAAAATTGTCGCCAAGATCAACCTCCAAGATTTGATTAAGTTCGATATTGTCTGTAATTTGTTTTAACGGTTCCACCGATATATTGTTAAACTTGGTAAAGAATCTGAAAATTTAAAAATTATCTGTTAACACTATGGGTCGCGTTGGGGTTTTATTATTAAATTTGGGTGGGCCAGAGCGGTTAGAGGATGTGCGTCCTTTTCTATTTAACCTTTTTTCTGACCCAGAGATCATCCGTTTACCGATCAAAGGATTACAAAAACCGTTAGCTTGGTTAATATCGACGCTAAGAGCGAGTAAATCCCAGGAAAATTACCGCCAGATTGGTGGTGGCTCCCCTTTACTCAAGATTACGGAAGCACAGGCCACGGCACTGCAACAACGTCTCAAGGAAATGGGGCGCGAGGTGAGCGTTTATATCGGGATGCGTTATTGGAATCCCTTCACCGAAGAAGCGATCGAGCGGATTAAACGGGATCATATCAAAAAATTGGTTATTCTTCCCCTTTATCCCCAATTTTCCATCAGTACCAGTGGTTCCAGTTTTCGTGTGCTGGAGGAAATGTGGCAGGATGATCCCTATCTGCGTTTGACGGAATATACTCTCATCCCTTCTTGGTACGATCATCCCACTTATCTGAGTGCTATGGCCGATCTGATCGCGCGAGAATTAGAGCAGTGTCCTCATCCTGACCAAGTACATATCTTTTTTAGCGCCCATGGTGTCCCCCAAAGTTATGTGGAGGAAGCGGGAGATCCCTATCAAAGGCAAATTGAAGAATGCACTAGGGCGATCATGCGTACGCTAAACCGACCCAATCAGTACACTTTAGCCTATCAAAGTCGCGTCGGTCCGGTGGAATGGCTAAAACCCTATACTGAAGATGCTTTAAAAGGGTTGGGAGAGCAGGGAATTAAGAATTTATTGGTCGTGCCGATTAGCTTTGTCTCAGAACACATCGAAACCCTGCAAGAAATCGATATAGAGTACCGAGAAGTGGCGGAAGAAGCGGGAATTGAACATTTTCAGCGAGTACCGGCTCTTAACACTCACCCGATGTTTATCGAATCTCTCTCCCAGTTAGTGGTCAAATCCCTAGACGAGAAACCCACCACTTTCGAGCAAATTACCCGTCCGAAAGCGAATATGAAAATGTATCCCCAGGAACGTTGGGAATGGGGGATGACAACGGCAGCCGAGGTGTGGAATGGTCGATTAGCGATGATCGGTTTTCTGGCAATTATTATCGAATTAATTACCGGTCAAGGACCGTTACATTTTGTTGGTTTATTATAACCTCAAGCTTCGTTGCCATTGCTTTTGATGGTAACTACCAAAATAAGGTTGGGTTTAACTATATTTAACCCAACCATTGGCGATTTTATCTCTTAGGACATCATATTAGCAGAACGAACATTAACGTTAACTTCTAGCCTGCCATTGCCGAGCATATCTAACCCAGTGACGCTAAACAGATTAGCTTTAATGCCCCTTTCCTGAAAATTAGCCTGTAATTCTTTGATGAGAACCTCTTCCACTTTCCCCTCATCATCTGCTAGAGCTTGGACGATTTTAGCAGCGAAAGAGCCAATTTTTGCGCTCAATATTTCTTCCACATTGGTAATCTCGATAATAACCATTGATTTTTCTTCTTAGTAGAGGACAAATAGCATAAGAACAGAATTTGCGAGAAAATAGAGCTGCTCTCATCTTAGGAATCAGTATAACCTGCACTGTTCCCCCCCAAACGTAAATTCCCACCCAGAAGGAGATTACTGCATGATAAACCTAGAGACCCTAGAAGGTTGGTTAAATGCTCCAGTGGAAAATGAGCGACTAGAATTTAAACAGGCTAAAAATCAATTTGATACAATCAAACTGTTAAAATATTGCGTCGCCCTTGCTAATGAAGGAGGTGGCCATTTTATCTTAGGTGTTACCGATAAACGTCCCCGTAAAATTGTTGGTTCACAAGCCTTTCCTACACCCGAAGAAATTAACAGCATTAAATCGCTAATCGTTCAAAAACTTCGCTTGCGCGTGGAAATCACCGAATTGGCCCACCCTGATGGTCGTGTCTTGGTTTTTGAAGTGCCAACCCGTCCCACAGGACAACCTATCGCCTTTGAAGGTGCTTATCTAATGCGAGCAGGGGAAGACTTAGTACCCATGACACCTGATCTGCTTAAGCGCATCTTTGCTGAAGATCAACAAGATTGGTTTTGTCAACCTGCTCGTTCTCATGCTAGTCCAGATGAGGTTATTGACCTATTAGACACCCAAACCTACTTTGAATTGCTCAAGCTTCCCTATCCTAGTGGGACTTAGGCGTTTTCGGTCAGCAAAAAAGGCTCAAACCATTACGGGACAAAGGGTTAACCTCGATTGATGATTTTCCTTGATCTATCTGGGTTTCAGCGATTTTGGGCTTCTCGAAGTAAATCCCAAGCGGGGA
>NZ_JADBUE010000097.1:0-7061 GCF_020245805.1 Microcystis sp. M179S2
AGCAAAAACATGGCTACAGAGGGAATCCCTTACTCTAGAGATTAATGACACTATCTGTTAAAATCAGGTTAGCGATCACTATACAGCCAACTCTACGGAATCGCTCTACTCTTGATACAGTCAACGGTACAGCCATTTTCAAGGGAAAAATGTACCCAGTAGCCTCTTTTCAATTTTTTCTGAGAAGCGACCTGCAGTAAGGGTTTTGTTAATTTTTTAGTATTTCTGTATGGGGGAAGTCCAGTTATTAGGCCTGGGTGCCTTGGTTAAACGCCAGTTAAAGCCAAAGCCAGACAGTGATAAGGCTTAATTGCCATAGAAAACGGGTTTCTTTGAGAAACCCGTTTTCTGGATTATGCTTATTTCCTCCCGACCAGGCCGGAGCGGGAATCAAAACTATAATTAGAATGATTAAACCCCAACCATAACACCGCCTCGATAACCGATAACCGATCGCTAAACATGGATCCATCTTTCGCCCTTACCCTGCAAATTGTCATCACTGTGGTGGCGGGGATTACAGCCCAAGTCATCGCCGAATACCTGAAAGTTCCCAGTATTGTCTTCCTGCTTATTTTTGGGATTGCTTTAGGGTCCGATGGTTGGGAAATTTTACACCCCCAAAGTCTGGGAATCGGCTTAGAAGTCCTTGTTGCTCTCTCTGTGGCGATTATCCTATTTGAAGGCGGTTTAAGCTTAAGCGGACGGGAATTAGGGCGAGTTTCTGGCAGTTTACGCAACCTTGTCACCCTCGGTACTTCCATCACTCTCATTGGCGGCGGTATGGCAGCCCACTGGTTGGGGGAATTTCCCTGGCCGATCGCTTTTCTTTACGCTTCTTTAGTGGTAGTAACCGGTCCGACGGTGATCGGACCTTTGCTGAAGCAAGTAGCCGTAGATCGGCGAGTGGCGACGCTTTTGGAAGGAGAAGGGGTATTAATCGACCCTGTGGGCGCAATTTTAGCCGTAGTGGTGCTAAATACGATTATTGATAGTCATGCCCGCCCCATGGAAATTATCACTGGTTTAACCCTGCGTTTAGGCATCGGGGCGGCGATCGGCATTGCTGGAGGGGGATTGTTAAGTTTTATTATAAAAACTTGCAATTTTCTGACTTTTGAGTTAAAGAATCTCGTGGTTTTAGCGGGAGTCTGGGGGTTATTTGGTTTATCGCAATTTAGTCGCAGTGAATCGGGGTTAATGGCGGTGGTAATGGCGGGAATTGTGCTAAAAGCGGCGGCAGTTCCCGATGAGCGGTTATTAAGGCGTTTTAAGGGTCAATTAACGACTCTTTGCGTGTCGGTACTGTTTATTTTACTAGCGGCGGATCTTTCGATCGCCAGTGTCATCGCTTTGGGTTGGGGCAGCGTCCTGACGGTGCTAGTCTTGATGCTGGTGGTACGTCCCCTGAGTGTGGCTCTGTGTACCCTAAAAAGTGACCTAAATTGGCGACATAAGCTATTTATCGCTTGGGTTGCCCCTAGAGGAATCGTTTCTGCCTCCGTAGCTTCTTTATTTGCCATTTTACTCACCCGTGCCGGTATTAATGGCGGTGAAGCGATCAAAGCTTTAGTCTTTTTAACAATTTTAATGACCGTTTTTATTCAGGGATTAACGGCGCGGTGGGTGGCAAAAGGGCTAAAAATCACTTCTTCTGCGGCAACAGGAGCAGTAATCGTCGGTTGTAATCCCCTAGGTCGCTTAATCGGTTGTTTATTCCAAGAACAAGGGGAAAACGTGGTTTTAATCGATACGGATGCCAGGGCCTGTCAGCAAGCAGAAGAAGACGGTTTGACGGTGCTGCAGAGTAGCGGACTTGATACAAAAATACTGCAAGAAGCAGGCATCGAATCCATGGGGACTTTTCTGGTTTTGACTAATAATAGCGAGGTTAATCTGGTTTTAGCCCAAAGAGCCAGCGAGGAATTTCATCCTCCCCGGGTGTTGGCTGCCTTTGCGGGAACCCCTAACCCAGATAAAAATAAGGTTAATCAGGTTTTTCTCCCTAGTTTTTCGGTCAAGGAATGGAATCAGTATTTAGACGATAATCAGATTAAATTGGGTAAAACTATCTTTAAAGGCAATGATTTGAGCGAACAACAGACCAGATTAACTAAATTAATTGAAAATGGCGAACTGCTGCCCCTACTATTGCGTCGCGATAATTCCCTACAGGTAGTAACAGAAAGGGAAGAATGGCGCACCGGAGACGAATTAATCTATATTCTGCGCGATTTACGCCCACAACTGCTTAAACGTCTTTCTGGTACTGTCAAAACCCGTTTATCTTTAGAAATCTTACCCGAAGTGGAAATCGCCACCAGTAGATAAGTGATAGGACAAAATTAACTTCTTGGTTAGGATAGGCACTTTGGCAACAGTAAAGGGATGGGCAGAGATTGAGCTTAACTTAGCTAAAAAAACCGGTACACTGATAATTGATAACTGATCACTGATCACTGCTTATGCCTCCTCGTTGGCCCCGTCAACCCGATCGCAAAAACGATCCCGCTTTCCGACGTTTAGATGATCGCATGAATTTCGCCGTTCATGTGGCGGCTTTTTTAGCGATTAATTCAGGGTTGTGGTTTTTTCATATCATTAAATTTTCCGATTGGACTTGGTTAAATCTGTTCACGGGAATTTGGGCTATTCTATTGGTGGGACATTTGATTTATATAGCGGCGATCGCTAACTACTCGGTAACATCCCATGGCTAATACAACTCAGGACATCGAAAATCTGGCGGCCCAAATCGGCGACAATATCTACATTGACGTGGCTAAATGGCATCTCTATCTCCGGGAAGCACATTTACACAGCGTCGTTGCCGAAAAAGTCTTCCCTTTGCTCGAAAACGACAGCTTAAGCGAGAATGCAGTCATGTCTATCCTGCGGGAGATAAAAGTCACCCTCGGAGGTGGTCATCTGCAAGTTTCTCTAGCGGATTTGTTACCCAGCAAATGTCAGATAGATTTAATCGATTTGCTAGAAGAATACCAAAAAAGTCGCTAAAATTTCCAAATAGTATGCCTGATAACTCGCAGACTAGGACTAACAGGCTAAAGTAGTTAGAAATAGTCCCCCAGAAGCAAACCATGGAAATAGGTGTTCCCAAAGAGATTAAAGATCAAGAGTTTCGCGTCGGTTTGAGTCCCAGTAGTGTGCGTGTACTCAATGATCGCGGTCATAGGGTATTTGTGGAAACGGCCGCCGGATTGGGTGCTGGATTCAGCGATGAAGATTACCAAAAATCTGGGGCCAAAATTGTGGAAAAAGCGGCACAAGTTTGGGATAAACCGCTAGTTGTCAAGGTAAAAGAGCCGCTTAAGGCAGAATACGGCTTTTTAAACAAGGAAGCTCTCCTTTTCACCTATTTACACCTAGCGGCCGAGCGCTATTTAACGGAAGCATTAATCGAGTCGGGAACAACTGCGATCGCTTATGAAACGGTCGAGCTTGCCGATGGTCGCTTGCCTCTCTTAACTCCCATGAGTGTTATTGCTGGTCGTCTTTCGGTACAATTTGGGGCCCGCTATCTGGAAAAACAACAGGGGGGTAGGGGAGTTTTACTGGGGGGTTTCCCTGGGGTGAGTCCTGGACAAGTGGTTATCCTTGGCGGTGGTGTGGTGGGTACGGAAGCGGCCAGAATTGCCATCGGTATGGGGGCAAAAGTAACTATTTTAGATATTAACGTCGAGCGCTTGGCCTATTTAGAAACTTTATTCGGTTCCCGGGTAGAATTGCTTTATAGTAGCCCGGCACAATTAGAAAATGTGGTTCCTAAGGCCGATTTATTGATTGGGGCAGTGCTAGTCTTAGGAAAACGAGCGCCGACTCTAGTTTCTCGCTCTTTAGTCGCCAAAATGAACCCTGGTTCTGTAATTGTCGATGTGGCAGTGGATCAAGGCGGCTGCGTGGAAACTCTGCGGGCCACTTCCCACAGTCAACCGACTTACCTGGAGTCGGGAGTAGTACATTATGGGGTGCCTAATATGCCTGGGGCAGTACCCTGGACGGCAACCCAAGCTTTAAATAATAGTACCCTACCCTACGTTATTAAATTAGCCGACCATGGCATAAAAGCTTTGGATCAAGATGTTTCCCTCGCTAAGGGGTTAAATGTCGCCAATCATCGGTTAATTCATCCAGCAGTGCGCGAAGTTTTTCCCGATTTGATTTGAATGTCAAAAAGGTGCGACTGAATTATTTTGGGCTGCTAGGAAAATCAGTCGTATCTATCTTAACAATTAAAACAGGATTAAGGTGGTTAATTCACTTGTACTTTAGCTATCTTGTTGGTTATAATCAGGGAATATCATCCCTAGGAAAATATTAAGGTAAAATGGTCAAATTTATCGATTTATTTGCCGGCATTGGAGGCTTTAGAATAGCTTTTGAAAATCTGGGTTGTCAGTGTGTTTTTTCCTCGGAGTGGAATAAATTTTCTCGAAAAACCTACGAAGCTAATTTTAACGATAGTCCCGAAGGGGATATTACTTTAATTCCCGCTTTAACAATACCAGATCATGATATATTGACGGCTGGGTTTCCCTGTCAGCCTTTTAGCATAGCTGGAGTAACTAAACACAATGCGTTAGGTACTCGCCATGGATTTGATCATCCCACTCAAGGAACACTTTTTTTCGAGGTTGTCAGAATTATTCGAGAAAAAAGACCGAAAGCATTCATTTTAGAAAATGTCAAAAATTTACAGAGTCATGACAAGGGTAAAACATTTGAAGTGATTAAAAATACCCTATCAGAGGATTTAAATTATCATATTTATTATCAGGTCATAGATGCTCGTTCTCTTGTTCCCCAGAACAGAAAAAGAATTTTTATTGTTGGGTTTGAGAAACCTAGCCGATTTATGTTTCCAGAAATACCAGATATTCATCCTAAAATTAAAGATATTCTTGAAGGGGAAGTTGATAGGAAATATACTTTAACAGATCATCTCTGGGATTACTTACAGAAGTATGCTGATAAACATAAAGAAAAAGGGAATGGTTTCGGTTATGGATTGGTTAATTTAGAGGGGATTGCCAGAACTTTGAGTGCTAGATATTATAAAGATGGTTCCGAAATTTTGATCCCTCAACAGGGAAAAAATCCCCGTCGTCTAACACCAAGAGAATGTGCAAGATTGATGGGATTTCCTGAAAAATTCATTATTCCTGTATCTGATAATCAAGCTTATAAACAGTTTGGTAATGCGGTTGTACCTCCTGTAGTAGAGGCAATAGGAAGGGAGATATTGCTAAGTCTTAATAATCCTATTTTAGATCAGAAAAATTTGCTTGATTCATCTCGCAAAAATCCAATTATCAAACAATTAGAACTTGCCCTAGTTTTTTAGTCCTAAAGATTTATGAGTGATATCTATAGCTTTAATGTTCAGGAAAATGAATTAATCGAGACAATTAAGAATGCTTATTATATGCAACCGGTGATCTCGAAAATAGACGCTATTTTAGCAATTCAAGATGTAGAGATATATCAAAATGCTTTCAATTATCTCTATGAAGTTATTCAAGGCTCAAAAGATGAAGTAGAAAAAATTATTAAACAAAGAAAGCTTCGGGGATTGATTAAAGATGAAAAACAAACTGCCAAAGCTGTGGTAGGAAACATATTTCCCTATGCGGTTATCTATATTTTTCTCAAAAATAAGGAGATCAAGAATATTGATCAACATATTTATATAACTAATAAAAAATCTGCTGTTCGAGGATTTGAAAATATATCCACTATTAAATTGGGTGATGGAGAACAACAAAAACCAGATTGTGATTTGATCATTTATTCTTACCATACTTCTGCAAATATAAGTGATGGTAAGAATCAAGAAATACCCTATCCTAAATGTATAATTTTATCGTTAAAAACTTCTTTGCGAGAAAGAGCATCGCAAACCTATAAATGGAAACTTTTGTTAGAAATAGCTAATGATCATGGTTCTAAAATTAAGGAAAAATACGGCATTAACTATAATGTTCCAGAAATTCCTCTTATCTGTTTTGTTACAGTTAATTTTTACAACGAAATTAACAATCCTCAACAACGAGGAATGTTAAAATTTTTTGATAAAGCATTTTTGGCCAAAAAATTAGATAATGAAAAAGAGACAGATTTAAATAGACAAAAATCCCAAGATTTTATTAGTCCCTTATCAGAATTAGTAGATTTTGTTAGAGACTTTTTTAAACTGTAAAGTCAGGAAAAATTACACGTTATTTTAGGAGTTATCAACGAACAGCAGGAGGATTTTACTAGACTTGATTTTTCGGAAAATATCAAAACAGAAACCGAGGCAATCAGAAAAGTTAGAATCGGACAAAACTTTTTTAGAAAGACAATTTTAGCCCTATATAACTATCGTTGCTGTATTACAGGAAATCCCATTCCTCTGTTACTAACAGCTAGTCATATATTACCCTGGAGTCAATTTCCCGAACAACGTTTAAACCCTCATAATGGCCTGTGCCTAGCTCGTACTCATGATACTGCTTTCGATCGAGGTTTAATTAGTTTTGATGAGGATTTAAGATTAATTATTGGCCATGAGATCGAAAAAAAGGCTCAGGATCAAGGTAGTGAGACGTTAGAACTAAATTTTATCAACTATCGCGGTAAAACTTTAAATGTTCCCGATCGCTTTTTACCAGATTTGGATTTTTAAAACTATCATCGCTATCATATATTTCAGGGCTAAAAGTACGATAAAGTCAATTAAATTCTCAATTGAATTACTTTGTTTATGATTGAGTTTGTGTAAAACACTTTTGCAATTTAAGCTTGTGTATAAAGTTTTATGTACAGATTCAACATTTCTGGTCACTAAGCCACAGCAAATCCCGTATATTTGCGTACTTTAGGATAACGAAAGCCGAGTACTATATCTTCTTTGGGAATACCTGGACTTCCCCCATACATAAATACTAAAAAATTAACAAAACCCTTACTGCAGGTCGGTTCTAAGAAAAAATTGAAAAGAGACTACTGGGTACATTTTTCACTTGCAAATGGCTGTACCGTTGACTGTATCTGGAGTAGAG
>NZ_JADBUE010000098.1:0-6850 GCF_020245805.1 Microcystis sp. M179S2
GATAGTTGTTTCACCTCTACGGAGGAAAATCGATAGAAATCGGCTAATTCCCTGGGAAAGTCGATTAACTCAAACAGAAGATCGGGAAAGGTTTGAAAAAGTCGGTAGAAAATCGTGTCGGTTTTCATGAGTTCGGTCTATCCCTCTGGTGCGTCGCTGGCTTCTGGAGGAGTATTTTTGACTTCTTTGGGGTTAATTGCCTTCAGACTGCCAATAAAGAGCGATTTTAGCCCATTCCATCGCTTTTTTAGTAAGGATAGCATCGAAGAAAAAAGGATAGCATCGAAGAAAAGCGGAAAGGAAGATAAGGAAATTATATCTCTACTGGCGAAAGTCGTCCCTCTACCGGTTCAAATTCGTCCTCTAGTAGCCAATTTTCCGCTTCCTCGTAACTCACACTGGTAAATACCACCTGATAACCCTCAGAGGGATCGTACACGCAATAGTTTCCTGAAGATTCAGCCAGTAAAAGCAAGATATAGGGAGGAGATAGCAGCGGATCGATCCAAACCTCGGCAAAATTCCAATTATTATCAGCTAGGTTGGCTGCAGGGGATAACGTCCTAGGGGTTTTCTGCATCGATCTAATTTTTTCTAGAATGGGGAGAGAATTAATTGCCATCGCTCCATGATTCAGAGTATTTCGTCCTCTTGGTTGTCTGAGTATTCCTCGGCGGTTGCCGCAGGAATTTGCGCTATTTTAGTCTTTTTTGGTTGGTTATGCCTACACCTTAATCTGATCGGCCTAGCTTTAATCCTACTACCGATCGCCTATGTGGTGGGAGGATACGAGAGTACCCAAGCAGGATTAACGACTTTATTTGAGGAAAAAGAACTGGATGTGGACCTCTTAATGATTGTAGCGGCGTTAGGGGCGGCGATTTTGGGACTCTGGGACAGTAATTACTATCTCATCATCGATGGAGCCGTTTTAATCCTGATTTTCGCTATTAGTGGTGCTTTAGAACAGATTGCCCTGGCAAAAACCGATCGCAATATTCGTTCTCTCATGGCTATGACTCCCGATACTGCCAGATTAATCACGGGAGACAGGGAAAAAGAGGTTCCTATCAAGCAATTACAGATCGGTGACACAGTTTTGGTCAAACCGGGCGAATTAATCCCCATTGATGGCATTATTATGGAGGGAAATAGTCCCATTAATCAAGCGCCAATTACCGGGGAATCGCTTCCCGTGGATAAAACCATCGGGGAAGAAGTCTTTGCGGGAACTCTCAACGGTGCGGGAGTGCTACGTTTAAAGGTGGAAACTACCCCCGAAAGTCGCTTAATTGAGAGGGTGATTCGTTTGGTAGAAAAAGCGCAAAATGAATCCCCTCCCTCCCAACAGTTTATCGAAGGTTTCGAGCGGGGTTATGCGAAAATTATCGTGATTTTGGGCTTAATTTTCGGGATTTTACCGCCTTTTCTCTGGGGTTGGACCTGGGAAACTACTATCTATCGGGCCTTAATTTTTCTCGTGGTGGCTTCTCCCTGTGCTTTAATGGCCTCAATTATGCCAGCTTTGTTATCGGGTATCGCTAACGGGGCAAAACAGGGGATTTTATTCAAAAATGGCGCAAGATTGGAGATGATCGGCCGCATACGAGCGATCGCTTTTGATAAAACCGGCACTCTCACCCTTGGTAAGTTGCAAGTGGTGGAAATTATCCCTATCCATGCAGTCAGCGAAAATGAGGTGTTAGCGGTGGCTGCAGCCCTAGAATCCTGTTCGGAACATCCCATCGGATCCGCTATTACCGCCACAGCCAGGGAACGTGGTATAAATTTCTTCAGTGCTAATCAGGTGCAAGCGGTATCAGGACGGGGTATCACGGGAAAAATTGCCGATAAGTCGGTATCTGTGGGCAATTTTGCCTATATTCGTGACCATATTGCTGATCTTGACCAGAATATTTTAGCTATCCGCGAACGTTTACAAAAAGAAGGCAGAACCCTAGTTTGGGTAGTACAAGAGAATCAAATGCTCGGTGCGATCGCTGTGGCCGATACCCTTCGTGACTCGGCAGTTAATCTGGTGAAGCAGCTAAAAAAGATCGGTATCGAACATATCGTTTTAATTACGGGTGATAATCAACAAAGTGCCGATAAAGTCGCTGAAAAACTCGGCATTGAGGAGGTTTACGCTGATTTACTGCCCGAAGATAAGTTAACCGTTATCCAAAATCTGCAAGAAAAATATCACACTGTCGCTATGGTAGGAGATGGCATTAATGACGCGCCCGCTTTAGCTATGGCTAATGTGGGGATTGCCATGGGAAAAGCGGGTAGTGATGTCGCCTTGGAAACGGCCGATATTATCCTTATGTCCGATAATTTAGCCAAAATTCCCAGCGCTATTAACCTCGGTCGTCGTGCCAATCGCATTGTTAAACAGAATATCACTTTCGCCCTCGCGTTTATCGGCATATTGCTAATAGCCAATTTTGCCGGTGATATAACTTTACCTCTTGGTGTCATCGGTCATGAAGGATCGACGGTATTAGTGACTCTAAGCGGTTTAAGATTGTTCAAATAGGGATAAAAATACAGAGAACTATGGGCGAAATCCAGGCAATCCGAGGCACAAAAGATATTTTACCGGCGGAGGTCGGTTACTGGCAGTGGTTAGAGGAAACTGCCAGCAGAATTTTAGGGACTGCGCTGTATCAAGAGATACGAACTCCCATTTTTGAACAGACGCAACTTTTTGAACGGGGTATTGGGGAAGCGACGGACGTGGTGGGTAAAGAAATGTACACTTTCCTTGATCGCGGTCAACGTTCCCTGACTTTGCGACCGGAGGGAACGGCTGGGGTCGTTCGCGCCTATATTGAACACAAATTACAGGCCGCCGGAGGAGTACAAAGACTCTGGTATAAGGGGCCGATGTTTCGTTATGAACGTCCGCAAGCGGGTAGGCAGCGACAGTTTCATCAAATCGGGGTCGAATTGTTGGGAAGTGATGACCCTAGGGCGGATGTGGAAGTAATTACCCTTGCCAGCGAGATATTAAAAGCTGTGGGGCTAGAAAACCTAAAATTAGACCTTAATTCCCTGGGAAATGCCCAAGATAGGCAAAATTATCGTCAGGCCTTGCTAGATTATTTGACTCCCTACAAAGCTGATTTAGATGCGGATTCTCAACAGAGATTAGAAAAAAATCCCCTGCGAATTTTGGATAGTAAGGACGAGAAAACCAAGATTATCTGTGAGAATGCCCCCAGTATTCTTGAACATCTCGGTAGTGATTCTCAAAAGTATTTTGAACGGGTACAATCTTTACTAACTGATTTGGGAGTTATCTATAATCTTAATCCCTGTTTAGTGCGAGGATTGGACTATTACACCCATACGGCCTTTGAAATTCAGTCCGATGATTTAGGCGCTCAAGCCACGGTTTGCGGTGGTGGTCGTTATGATGGTTTAATAGCTCAATTAGGCGGTCCAGACACACCAGCAGTGGGTTGGGCGATCGGTTTAGAACGTCTGATTATATTATTACAACAAAAGCAATCTTTATCTTTTTTGGTTCCCGATTTTTATCTCGTCTCCAAAGGAGAAAAAGCTGAGGCGCGCAGTGCGGTATTAGCGCAGCAATTACGCGGATTGGGGTTTAGCGTCGAGTTAGACTTAAGTGGCAGCGCTTTCGGGAAACAATTTAAACGGGCCGATCGAGCTAAGGCCGTGGGCTGTATAATTTTAGGGGATGCTGAGGCTGAAAATGGCACGGTACAACTGAAATGGATGGCCACCCAAGAACAAATTAGTCTAACCCAAGCGGATTTATTGACACAAGCAGGGGAATTAAAAGCGCAAATCTCCAGGCACAAATCCTAAGTTTTAGCGTCATGGCCAAACATTAGGCCTAGGCTAAGATTATGGAATTTATACTGCAAAAACAAGGGGAGAATCACGGACGCACAATTTCTACTAATTCCCTAGAAATTGTCTCGGGAAACTATCGTCTCTTGGCCCGTCTGGATTCTCCTTTTGCCCATATCGAAGTGCGTATCGATTACGAATCTCCCGAAAGTAGTGAACGATATACCCATTATTATCGATCGGATGCTGGGGGGTGGCTGGAAATTTTTTCCTATCGAGATTTAGGAATAGGTAGCTGGAAAATTCGCTGTTATGGGGATATTCTGGCAGAATTGGGGGGGCAAGGTTGGCAAGAAACGTTAACTTTAATTGTTACTCCTGTTAAGATCAATTATCTGGCTCAATTAGAACAGTTAATTAAAACCGAAATTGAACCTTTATTAGCACTAGAATCCTCTGCGGAGATGGTAAAATTAGAATTTGCTGATTTAACCAATAATTCCGCCTTTGTTTTTGATTTATGCCTACCAGAGGAAACAATGATTGCTAGAGAAGGGGTAACTCTAGAACTGCCGGAACCTGCTAATATGAAAAAGAGCCTTCAAAGTTTATCTAATCGCAGTTCTGCACCCCTACCCCCGAAAATATCCGGTTCTAATTCTCGCCGAAAATCACCGCAACTGCCCCCAATTCCTAAAAATAAATAGGGTTTGCTGAATAAATGTGAAATATAGACGAGGTAAGGGTTTTATACCGCACAGAAAACGGGTTTCTCCGAGAAACCCGTTTTCTAATCATGCACTCATGCAAAAAGGGGAATAAATAATCAGTTTTTAATAAATGGATTTAGTCTAAGAGTACAATCCCTGCAAAAAAGAAATAGTTTAGGGAGTTAAAAAAGGAGTATAAGCATGGTTCGCATACCTACCCATAGAAGACCCACCCATCCGGGCCAGATGCTGAAAGAGGAATTTTTGCAGCCGATGGGAATCACACAACGTCAACTTGCCGACGCAATCGGAGTTCCCTACCGGCAAATCAACGAAATCGTCAACGGTCGTCGGGGGATTACCCCTAGCACCGCTTTAAGACTAGCTAAATACTTGCAAGTCTCTCCTGATTTTTGGTTAAATCTTCAAATCCGATTCGATTTGTTTGATATTAAACAAAAAGAGAGCGAGCAAATTGAAAAAATTCTTCCGTCCCCTATAACAGTAATTACGAGCGAGGGGGGGAGTTAATCAGACTCTTAAAAACTGATTTGGTATTGGCTAGGGTGTAACCTTTCTTTAATCTAGTGGGGCCGGAACTTAGACCTAAGATTTTTTCAAGAACTTCTGACGAACTCGCGAGATTAACAGGTCTAATTCAGGTAACTTCAATAACATCGCACCGAGGAGGAATAAACCCACCGCTACGGTCGAGGCCAAACCTAACTGTAATAATTGTAGGAAAATATTACCAGCACCGAAAACCTTTTCCCAACCCCAACTAGCACCCCAACTAGCAACACCAGAAAGCATGGTAATTACCGTTAATCCCAATAAGGATAAACCCCATTCTCCCAAGGGTAAACCCCCTAAACGACGATTTAAAATCACCGTGAAAATGCCCATAGAAAGGATATTAACCCCCACAGTTGCTAAAACAATCCCCGGAGTACCAAAAGGTTTATACAAGAGGAAATCCAGCACACCATTGAGAAAAATATTTACCATACTCACCTTAAAAGGAGTTTCGCCATCACCCAAAGCATAGAACACTCGTACTAAAACATCGCGGCCGAGATAGAAAAACATCCCGAAACCGTAGGCCATTAATACGGGAACCACCTGTTCCGAGGCAGCCAGATTAAAGGCACCCCGTTGATAGATAACCCGCACTACCGGGAAAGCGAGGGCGATAAAGATAGCCGTGAAGGGTAACATGGTTAAAGCCGTCAATAATAAACCCTGACGGATTCTTTGCTTCAATTCTCCCCAATTTTCTGGTTCCGTCAGTCGAGAAAATATCGGCATAAACGGCACGAGAATCATGTTGGACATGATGCCCAAGGGCGTGAGAACGATAAAACTGGCGTAACGCATGGATGCGGCGGCATTTTCGATAAAAGAAGCGAAAAAGAGGTCAGTATAAACGTTAATATGCAACATTCCCGAAGATAAGGTCGCCGGAATCATCACCCGCAACACCTCCGACACCCCCGGTATCCGCCAATCCCAACGAAATATTAATTTTCCTAAACCTGCCTTGACTTGTGCGCCCACTTGTGCTAACCATTGCCAGAGCGCCCCGACGAGAGTACCGCCGGCGAGGACAAAACCCCCCAGTTGAATATATTGCGGCTCATCAATGCGATCGCCAAGTGACCAGGCCAGCAAACCCACCCCGATAATCACCGCTACACTGGAAAAAAGCGGACTGAGACTCGGTAGCCAGTATTGATCCGCCGCGTTGAGAGTACCGAAACCGATGCCGATTAAACCGGCTAAAACCGCCATGGGGGCCATAATTTGCAGTTGTTGAATGGCCATGCTGCGGGTGGCGGCATCTAAACCGGGAGCGAGAACATCGATAAAAATATTGGCAAAAACGATTAAAAAGACGGTGACAGCTAATAAAATCGCACTGACTAGGGTGGTAATAGTCTCGACAATCGGCGCGGACTCGGATTTATCTCTTTTGGCCAAAACACTGACCAAAGCGCTGTGAAAGGGGCCGTTAATGCCCCCGAGGAGAATTAACAGAAACCCGGGGATAACGTAGGCAAAAGCGTAGGCGTTCACCACCGGTCCAACACCGTAGGCAGCGGCGATTACCTGTTCGCGGACCAAACCAAAAACCTTACTGATTAAGGTGGCAACGGCGACAATTCCGGCAATACCGGCTAAGGAACGGGTAGCTTTCTTAGTAATGACGACACCTCGAAAGAAAACAACTGCATTGATTGATTCTACCCGTTTCTGTGTTCCGGAGGAAAAGCGCTCTCTAGTTGGCAAATTTAATTTGACTGGAATGTATAACA
>NZ_JADBUE010000099.1:0-6754 GCF_020245805.1 Microcystis sp. M179S2
AGAGCAAGTTACTCAAGTCTCTGAGAAAATCCTAGAACAAAATCAGCAACGCTCAGTCACCGAACAAGAAAAGTTATCCAACATTCAAGGAGAATTAGTAAAATTAATCGAAACCGTGAAAACCTATCAAGACAGTTTTAACTCCGAGTCGAAACAATTAGGCAATCAACTTATCAATCGTCTTGAGCAAAGACTATCCCAAACCTCCGATAAAATCCTCACTGCTTCCCATGGCATTGAGCGCTCTAGTAATAATCCAGAGGTGACTAATGCTAACTTGTCTCAGTTAATTGGTACAGTGACAGAGCAACTTACTCAAGTCAAGGAAAGCTTACAGTCTGATTTAAACCTTTTAAGCAATAACTTAGGGATGGTAGTTGATGATAAATTAACTAAGAACTCAGAACAATTAAAAGCAGTTTCCCAATCTATTGAGAAAACAGCCAATCAATTTGGCAGCCTTAAATCAGATTTTTCTCAAGTAATTAACGCAGTGAACACCAACACCAGTCAATTAACTGCTAACTTAGAATCTTTGCGAGATAAGTTAGAGAAAGTTATCGCTAAGGAAAATAAATCGAATCAAAAAATGATTGAACACATCTATGGAGAAATTCACAAATGTTTAGCAGAACTGGAGAAAATTGGCGAAATGAGTTCTGAATTTTCTAACTTAAAGGATAAGATGAAAGAACTTAAAGAACTTTTTGAGACAATCCCTAATCCTCCTCAAAAAGATGTTCAGGATGACATTGATAAGTTAAATAAGAAGTTGGAAGAACTTAAAAAACTTTTTGAGACAATCCCTAATCTTACTCAAAAAGATGTTCAGTCTGAATTTTCTAGCTTAAAGGATAAGATAGAAAAACTTTTTGAGACAATCCCTAATCCTACTCAAAAAAATGTTCAGGATGACATTAACACCATATTTGATAACTTCACTAACAAATTCTAAGCAATTATGTCTAGACGTACCTACTACCGGGATGAAGATAAATCGGTGGATGTTTATCCCGCATTTACCGATTTAATGTCCAATGCTTTCATGATTCTGAGTTTATTTCTCCTCTTGGCACTTTTTCAGTCCTATAATCTCATCAGCAAACTGGAGGAAGCTAACCGAAAACTGCAAACAGCAACCCCCATAGTTATCGATGAAAAATCAGGAAAATTCAAATTTCAGTCGGGAAGTGCTGAATTAAACCCTGCTTTAAAAACCTATATTCGTCAGCGCATTATTCCCGCTATCGAAACCATTACCAAAGACAGAGAAATCGACTTTATTCAAGTAATTGGACACACCGACGGACAGGGAATACAGCAGACAAGTAATCTCGATAAAAATATCGAATCGGTTGCCAGCAGAAAACAATCTGTTAAAATGCTAGTACCCGGTTCTAACACTGATTTAGGATTAATGCGAGCTTTAGCAGTAGTGCAAGAAATCGAAAACACAGGTAAACTCAAAAACGTCAAATTTCGAGCTTTTTCCGCAGGACAGTTATACCTCCCATCGGGTAAATTAGCTGCGGTTAATCGTGACGCAGATGCAAGCAGACGCAGAATTGAAATCCGTTTTATTCCCCCCGGTAAAAAACAATGATTTATTCTATTTCTTCCACGGAATAATTAACCGTTTCTAGGGTGACATCCTCGTATAAATCCCGAAAAGATGCCGTCAGATTAATACTATGCAAACTAAAACTTTCTTGCTGATAGGTTTGCAGAATCCATAAACCCTGTTCACCCCGTCGAAAAGTTTCCACTCGTTGGTGTTTACTATTGACTAGGACATATTCCTCTAAACTTTCTAGAGTTTGATAATCATTAAATTTATCCCCCCTGTCAAAAGCTTCTGTAGAATCGGAGAGAACTTCGATAATCAATTTAGGAAAACTTTTGTAGGTAGCGGTTTCTCTATCTCTGTCATCGCAGGTGACAATAATATCGGGATAATAAAAGTGATTGCGTTTCTCTAATCTGACTTTCACATCGGCAAAATAAACCCGACAATCGGAACCCCGCAAATGATTACGAATAATTGTGTATATATTCCCCGAAACAATATTATGAGTATCAGTCGTCCCTGCCATGGCGTAAACTTGTCCATCGATATATTCATGTTTAATGGGACTTTTTTCTTCAAACTGAAGATATTCTTCTGGAGTGAGATTATTATATTTAGATAAAGCAATCATCGTTTTTTATGATAGTTACAACTATATTAACTACCTAAGCAAAATTAATTATACATCTCGCTAACCTTGTTGCACCCTTGTAAGAGTACCTATCTGAAAAAAGCAAATTAACTTTGCAGGACAGATACCTGTTGAAATACTGTCTAGGAGAACCGGCAAAAAGAGCCTGGAATGGTTAATCTATATGCTATTACCCTTGTAACTCCCTATAACTACTGCTATGACAACCCTAATTGACTATTCAAATATTCAATCTTTACCCGAAGTTTGGTCAATAGTTGCCCAACGTTTCCCCAATATTATCGCTCTGCACGATCCCCACAGTAAACCGGAAGTAATTCTCACCTATCGGGAACTTTATCAACAAATTCAGCAATTTGCCGCCGCTTTACAAGCATTAGGAGTCACAGAAACCGAAAATGTCGCTTTATTTGCCGATAATAGTCCCCGGTGGTTTATTGCCGACCAAGGTTCCATGGCAGCCGGGGCCGCCAACGCGGTACGATCTGCTCAAGCAGATGCAGAGGAATTAGCCTATATTTTGGCCGATAGTGACAGTCAGACGCTGATTGTCGAAAATAACAAAACTTTAGGGAAATTGCTGGCGAAAATCCCTGAATTGCCCCTAAAATTAATCGTGCTGCTCACCGACGAAGACCCCGCTACTGGGGCGATTTCCGTGCAGACCTTAAATTTCAAGCAACTAATGGCGATCGGGGCTGAGAACACCCTTAAACCCATCACCAAGGGCGAAAATGATCTGGCTACCCTCATCTACACATCGGGAACGACGGGACAACCAAAAGGGGTGATGTTAAGTCACGGTAATCTGCTGCATCAGGTACGCAACTTAAATGCTATCTTTCAACCGGATCCCGGCGATCGAGTTTTAAGTATACTACCTTCATGGCATTCCTACGAGCGCAGTTGTGAGTATTTCAGTCTAGCTCAGGGTTGCACCCAGATTTATACCAGTATTCGCACTTTTAAGCAGGATTTAAAGCAATTTAGTCCGCAATTAATGGTGGGAGTTCCCCGTCTTTGGGAATCCCTTTACGAAGGTATCCAAAAACAATTTAGCGAACAACCGGCCACAAAACAGAAATTAGTGCGATTTTTGCTAGAAAAGTCGGAAAAGTACGTTATTGCTAAACGCATCGCCGATAATCTCAGTCTAGATCACCTTCACGCTTCCGGGATCGAAAGACTAAAAGCAAGAATTCAATCCCTCTTACTCTATCCCCTCCATGCCATCGGTGATAAGCTAGTTTATGGCAAAATTCGCCAAGCAGTGGGAAATAAAGTTAAAATCTTGGTTAGTGGCGGTGGTTCCTTAGCCAGACATCTAGATACTTTCTATGAGATTGCGGGAATCCCGATTTTAGTTGGTTATGGACTGACAGAAACTTCTCCTGTCGCTACCGTCCGTCGTATCGATCATAACCTGCGCGGGTCTGCCGGTCGTCCCGTCCTTCAGACAGAAATCTCTATTGTCGATTTACACAGCAAAGAAGTCTTACCGACAGAAAAACACGGTTTAGTCTTGATTCGCGGTCCGCAGGTGATGCAGGGATACTATAAAAAACCCGAAGCAACCGAAAAAGCGATTTCTCCCGATGGTTGGTTTGATAGCGGTGATATTGGTTGGTTAACCGCTGCTGGGGATTTAGTCTTAACCGGACGGGCCAAAGATACAATTGTTTTGAGCAATGGTGAAAATATCGAACCGCAACCGATTGAAGATGCTTGTTTACGCAGTCCCTTTATCTCCCAAATTATGCTAGTGGGACAGGATCAAAAAGCTTTGGGGGCTTTGATCGTGCCTAATCTTGATATACTGGCCAATTGGGCGCAAGAACAGAAAATATCCTTAAATTTACCCGATCTTCACAGCGATCGCTCAACGATTCTTTCTAGCGATCTCTACAGCAAAAAAGTCTTAGCTCTCTACCAACAAGAATTAAAGCGCGAGGTAAGAAATCGGCCCAGTTATCGTGCCGATGACCAGATTAAAACCTTTGAGTTAATTTTAGAGCCTTTTTCCCAAGAAAACGGCATGATGACCCAAACTTTAAAGATTAAACGACCGGTAGTAACGCAACGCTATCGCGATATGATTAACGAGATGTTTGCCAAGTAAATATTTCTGGCAAATATTCCCTAACCCCTTGACAAAAAGACCTTTTTAGGATAAGCAAATCATGGATGACGCACAAACCAGTTTATTACTGAAGCGCCCGGTGACAATTAAAGTCATCGTGACTCCGCGCTGGAAAGAAGAAGCACAACAGCAATTACAAGCACAAATGGCTCAAATTGACGCACAAATTCAACAATTAGAAACCCAAGGCCAAAGAGCGATCGCCGAAATTCAGCGTCAGAGCCTGATCCCCTTACCCCCCGCGGCTGCCCAACAGATTGACAATATTCAAATCCAAGTCAATCAACAAAAAAGTGAGTTTCTCGAACAAAAAAACCAGTATTTGCAACAATTGCAACAGGTACAACTCTTGGAACTCAATCAAGAAGTCGCCCAAGCACAACTAGAAAGCTTTTTCCGGGTCGAAAAAGGCGATAACTTAGTGGCCAAAATGAATGTGGAACTCGTCCTTAGAGATGGCATCGTCGAAGAAATTCGCGGCGAAATTTAAAGCTAGGGTGAGCAGTTACGGGTCATTCTCAACTTAACCCTTAAAATCGGCAATAGCAAGGGGTATTCTCCCTTGCTCACCCAGAAAACCGCCCCTAGCTCACATCACCCCTGACAAGACTTGATCAGACCTTAAAAATATATTAAGATTCTTTATCGATCGCCAAGACAAACTCGCTTATATTGTCCTATAACTTCACCTCTCCATCGACTCACCCTTAATTAGATCCTATAAATATAGAATCTCTATGCTTTCTTTCTTACCCACTATTCTTTTAGCTCAGTCCGCCTCGGTTCTGCCCCAGATAGAGAGGAAATTAATCACCCAATATCAGGAAGTGCGTCAGTTGCCCGGTCAACTGAATGATGTGCTGGTTTTTAATAGCAATAGTCCCGAAATCGTAGAAAAAGAGGGAATTCTCCTCTCTACTTTCCCCGGCAAAGGAAAACGTTTTCCCATAGCCCATCTCAATCATCCCCTACAAGGACGTTTTGACGTTTTCACCCACCACATCGCCCGTCAAACCGATCCCGATCGCGACTTACACCAGGGTCTGATCGTTACTAATCCTACCTCCAGAAACCTCGTTATCCGCATCCTGCAAGGAGTCAGTTACGTTACCTCCGCCGATGCCCCTTTTGTCGATTTACCCTCTCTGGTGGAAGATCCCAACGGCCGGGTTTTTTCCGGTCCCGGTTCCCGTTTAGCCAGCGATATCATGCGTCGTCGCCATGATACCCAATTTCCCGCCCAGATCGTCATTCCCCCAGGCCAAAGTCGGATGCTATTCGATCTGGTTATCCCCAGAAGTAGCGCCCGCTCGACCCTCCTGCGTCTCTACAGCGATGGACCGGTCTATATGGCCAATTTAGCCCTCTACGAAGTTCCCCAAAAAGTCAAAATCGAAGATCGGGAAATAGCAACCTTTCGTCCCCCTACCCTAGAGGAATGGCGTACCCTATTAGTTAGAGGTGATTTAGCGGCTCCTCGCGATTTTCCCCCCACTCCCCCCGATCAATGGTTCCCTGGAAGAAGAAATTTTTATGGTCGCGTGGCCGGAATTTCTGTCGGTTCGGAATGGGCAACCCGCATTGTCGATCCCAAAGGGGGAATTAATCTCACCATTCCTCAACCCGGTCAAGCTTTTGCCTATCCTTTAAGTACGGTGACAGCAGCTACTTTCGGAACCAGACAAATTCAAAGCGCCCCCATGTTAGTGCGTTATCCCGATACGGCTTTCAAAGCTCACGGTAACTACGGTGTTCACTACTATCTGACTTTACCTCTATATAACAATACCAGCAAAACCCAGGTGGTGGCTTTGAGTATTCAAACCCCAATTAAAGAAGACAATTATCTCGATCGCTTGCTATTTGTTGAACCCGTCCAGGGACCGGTATTTTTCCGGGGTGCAGTGCGCGTTACCTATCGTAACGCACTGGGACGCACCGAGGAACGTTTTTTCCATCTCGTTCAACGGGAAGGACAACAGGGAGAAGCTTTAGTACAGGTGGAACTTCCCCCCGGAGCCAGACGCGACATTAATCTCGATTTTCTCTATCCCCCCGATGCCACACCCCCCCAAGTTTTGAGCGTTAAAACTTTGGAATAAATAGGGTTTGCGGCAAAAAGTACGGGCGAAGCATTCGGTTAGAAAATCTACGGTTTCACCGATAGGTTATTGCCCGAATGCTTCGCCCCTACAGGACGCGGGCCGATGAAGACGCCAGGTTTTGAACGACGATTCTCTCAAAATCTTGCACCTGTTTCGCTCGTAAAGCCACAAAGCCCTTACCTTGCCTACATTTCACATTTATTCAGCCAGCCCTAGATAGTTTTTCTCGAAAAGTTAACGGCTGATTGTCGGGGGTAATAAGTAGACCTCTTGCATAAATCCGAAAACAA